>NHCX01000086.1 GCA_002168015.1 Verrucomicrobia bacterium TMED44 | reverse complement strand
TATGTTAGCTGTATACGACGAAATCGATCCCATACTTAGAGAAAAGGTCGAAGCGGTAGTGCTTAATAAAAATAAGGAGGCGGGAGAAGAATTACTTGCTTATGCCGAAAAAATTAAGGACCAAAACGAAGGTCGGAAATCAGAAGGCCCTGATTTATCATGGCGCGAGAAACCTGTGAGTGAAAGACTTTCTTATGCCCTCGTAAAAGGGATTGGAGATTATGCAGAAAAAGATGCTGAGGAAGCTCGACAATTACTTGGTCGCCCTCTTGAAGTGATAGAGGGCCCCTTGATGGATGGCATGAAAGTAGTCGGCGACTTATTTGGAAGCGGAAAGATGTTTCTTCCACAGGTTGTAAAAAGCGCTCGGGTAATGAAAAAGGCAGTCGCTTACCTAGAGCCTTACATGGAAGCTGAGAAAGAGGAAGGAGAATCCAATAAAAGAGGAACTATGGTCATTGCTACGGTTAAAGGCGATGTCCATGACATCGGGAAGAATATTGTGGGCGTAGTTCTGGCTTGCAATAATTGGGAGGTAATTGACCTCGGAGTAATGGTCTCATGTGATAAAATTTTAGAGGCTGTAAAAAAACACAGTGCAGATATCCTCGGGTTGAGTGGGCTCATAACCCCCTCCCTTGATGAAATGATCCACAACGCACAGGAAATGCAAAAAGGTGGGTTTACTATCCCACTTTTAATTGGTGGAGCAACCACCGGTAAAGATCATACCGCAATTAAAATTGCACCCCATTACGAAGAGGCAGTTGTGCAGGTAGCCGATGCTTCCCTGGTAGTTAATGTATGCAACGACCTTACCCAATCAGGCAAAAAGGAAGATTTTGTAAACGAACTCAAAGAAAGACAGGAAAAGATTCGAATTAAACATGAACAAAAAGGAGAAAAAAAGCTTACTGCATTATCCGAATCACGCTCCAAAGGCGTGGTTATAGATTGGAAGACTCAAACTATCGAAGAACCTTTTGCCGAAAAACTTGGCGTACAGTCCTTCAAATCTGAGTTAGAAGAAGTTATAGATTATTTTGATTGGTCTCCATTTTTCTGGTCGTGGGAACTGAAAGGAAAATATCCAGAAATTTTAAAGAAAGAAAAAGTCGGAGACGAAGCCCAAAAATTGTTTGATCATGCACAGGAACTCCTGGAAAAAATTGTCAAGGAAGACTGCTTTTCGTGTGAAGCAGTCGTTGGCTTATGGCCAGCAAACTCATCAGGTGACGATGTTCATGTGTACGAAGACTTAAGCAAAACAAATAAGCTAGACACATTTCATTTTCTTAGAAGGCAACAGTCCATCCCGAACCAACCACATTATTGTCTTTCAGATTACATTGCACCTCTAGCATCAGGAAAGACGGATTACCTTGGAGCTTTTGCAGTGTGTGCAGGAAGTGGTGTAGAAAAACTTGCTCTTGAATTTGAACAAGATAACGACGATTATTCCTCAATTATGGTCAAGGCACTGGGAGATCGCTTTGCAGAAGCGATGGCCGAACTCACCCACAAAAAAGTTAGAGAATGGTGGAAGTATGGAATGTCAGAAAACTTGAGCAGTCAAGACCTTGTCGCAGAGAAGTATCAAGGCATTCGACCAGCATGTGGATACCCTAGCCAACCAGACCATACTGAGAAAGACCAGATTTGGGATTTACTTTCTGTTAGTAAAAATATCGGCCTTGATTTAACCGAGTCACGGGCAATGAATCCAGGATGTTCAGTTTCAGGATTATATTTTTCCAACGCAAAAGCTCGATACTTCAATGTTGGAAGTTTGGGCCGAGATCAGGTTGAAGATTATGCCCTACGCAAGAAGTGGCCGATAGAGAAAGCCTTAAAATGGTTACGGCCTAACCTAGGCTTCGACGCTTAGTCTATTCCTCCTTTGGCGTTGCAGGAAATAGCCAGTGTAATTAGAAATATTTTCATATGAAAGAAATGTCTCCATTGGAAAAAGTTCGGCACTCTAGTGCACATGTTCTCGCTGCTGCAGTTTTACGTTTATACCCTGATACTCAGTTGGACATTGGACCTCCTACCGAAAGTGGTTTCTACTACGACTTCGATACCGATATGGCATTTACTCCCGAGGTACTCGAAGAGATTGAGACTGAAATGAAAAAGATTATTAAAGAAAATCAGCGCTTCGAAAGAATTGAAGTTAGTAGGGAAGAAGCTAAGCAAATCATCTCAGACATGGGTCAAAAACAGTACAAACTTGGTAGGTTGAACGACATCCCAGATGAAGAAACCATTTCCTTTTACAGAAATGGAGAATTTCATGACCTGTGTGCAGGAGCACATGTATCCTACACTAAGAAAATTAAAGCCTTCAAACTGCTTCATGTTGCTGGCTCCTATCATCGGGGAAATTCAAATAATAAACAGTTACAAAGAATTTACGGGACTGCTTTTCAGTCCAAAGATGACCTCAAAGATCATTTAGAGAGAATCGAAGAGGCAAAAAAAAGAGACCATCGCAATATCGGTCGAGAAATGGGTCTTTTCCATATCGATGAAATGGTTGGTCAAGGATTGGTTCTTTGGAAACCGAACGGGGCAATTATTCGTCAAGAACTTGAAAAGTTTATTACCTCGGAATTAACCAAGCAAGGTTACTCTCAAGTTTACACTCCTCATATCGGGAAGCTTGACCTTTTTAGGACTTCTGGACACTTCCCCTACTACCAAGAATCTCAGTACCCTCCAATTATTCAACGAGAGTGCTTGGCAGAATTAGCTGAAGAAGGTTTCTCTAGCACACAGCTTGAGAACAAATTGGATAAAGGTGAGCTAGACGGTCATTTATTAAGACCAATGAATTGTCCGATGCACATAAGCATCTATAAATCCGAGAAAAGATCTTATCGTGACCTTCCAATCAAATTAGCCGAATTTGGAACTGTTTACCGTTGGGAACAATCTGGAGAACTAAACGGCATGACTCGTGTACGCGGTTTCACTCAGGACGATGCACACCTTTTCCTTCGTGAAGATCAATTACAAGACGAGATTCAGGGATGTTTAGGCTTAGTAAAACTTGTTTTTTCAACTCTTGGCATGAACGAATATCGCGTAAGAGTCAGTCTTCGCGATCCAGATTCAGACAAATATGTCGGAGACACAGAGGGTTGGAATAAAGCAGAAGCAGCACTTAAACAAGCCGTTAGGACTTTAGGTGTAGAATACGAGGAGGAATTAGGAGAAGCGGCTTTTTATGGTCCCAAAATCGATTTTGTGGTTAAAGACGTGATTGGCCGGGAATGGCAGTTGGGAACTGTACAAGTCGATTATAACCTGCCTGAAAGATTTGATATCTCGTATGCAGGAACTGATAATAAAAATCATCGTCCTGTCATGATACACCGTGCACCTTTTGGTTCGATGGAGAGGTTTTGTGGATTATTAATTGAACATTTTGCAGGAAATTTTCCAACTTGGTTAGCACCTGAACAGGTACGTATTCTACCTATGAACGACGATTTGCTCTCTTTTGCTGAGGAATGCTCGCAAGCCTTTTTAAAACATGAAATTCGTGTAAGCATAGACAGACAGTCTGCAAAATTGGGAGCTAAAATCAGGCGAGCAGAAAACGAAAAAATTCCTCATATGATTATAATCGGGAAAAGAGAGGCTGAGGAAGGAAAAGTTTCTATTCGATCACGTAATAATCCAGATCTTGATGGTACCTGTGATCTGCAGGATTGCATGAATCAAATTGAAGCTGAAATTAAATCCAAAGCTCTTCCCAAAAAACGAACCGCTACTCCAACGGAGTAAATCTCCAACCTGAAACAAATATTTCGTTTTCTGTTTTGCCCATGTGCCAAATGCCAAATAGGAAGAAGAGTATGATCCAATTTAACGATCATCCAATTTCCAAGGCTTTGCATTTGCCGATCATATTTTTTATCTGCATCTACCGTTGGCTTTCCCCTCTCAAACAATTGATTCTCGGACCGTATGCTCGATGCAGGTTTTACCCCACTTGTTCGGAATACAGCTTAGAATGCTTTCGCTACCTTCCTTTCTTTCAAGCAGTTTCCAAATCTGTATCTCGCATATGTAAATGCAATCCGATTCATCCGGGTGGGTATGATCCTGTCTTCCCAGATGAAGAAAAGTCACCTTTATCCAGCGAGCCCAAATGACTTTTCCAGAAATCCTTTCTCCCACGATCTGTAACGAGCATACCGATTTATCACCCTTTGTTTATGACTTGGTTTCACAAGCCAAAAAGATAGGACATTCCCACTTCTTGTCTGTCACTATCGAAACCGACTATTCTGATCCTTTGGCCATCCTCGAAGCAAATCATCAGGATAATGATCCTGTATGTTATCTAGAAAGACCAGGTAATGAATTCTCCATTGCAGCAGGAGAGTATTTAAGTGTTGCTACCTTTTCGGGCCAAGAACGTTTTCGTAAAGCACGCAAGTGGGCTGACGATCTTTTTGAAAATACCATTGTAGCAGGTGACCATAAAGTAGCTGGCACAGGTCCCACCCTTTTTCTATCCGCAACTTTTGAGGATGAACAGGAAGATGATTCAACGCTTGCTCCACTTCAAATTTTTCTTCCTCGGTGGCAGGTTCTTAGAAAAGGAGGATTTAATTTTTTAATTTCCAACGTCGAAATAACCCCAGAAACATCTGCTGATTGTATCATTAGCGAGTTTGAGTCCCATTTAAATAAAATTCGAGGAATGCGTTTTGATTATGCAAATGCCCGGGATCCTAAATCCGTACAAGTTGGAAAACCCACAGAGAATTATGATTACGAGCTTGCAGTTAAAAAAGCACTTTCTGAAATACAAAAGCAAAAACTCTCCAAGATTGTCTTGGCAAGACAGCTGTCGTTTGAGACATCTTCTCAACTGCCTCCCTTTTCAATCGCACATGCTTTGAGAGAAAAATTCTCCGACTGCCATACCTTTTGTATTTCTCAACCCGATCATGGATTAATGATCGGTGCCACCCCAGAAACTCTGCTTAGAACTGCAGGAAATTCATTTGAAACAGAAGCACTTGCTGGCTCTGCACCTCGTGGGATCTCAGCGGGAAAGGATGCTTTTCTTGGAAAAACCTTGCTTGGCAGAGAAAAAGAAATCCTCGAGCATAAACTAGTTATACAGAGCATTTTACGAAGACTTTCCTCAATAGGTATTAATAATTGCCAAGAAGGAAAACCCCGACTTCTCAGGCTTGCAAATTTACAGCACGCAAAGACGCCCTTACGAGCCAGAAGTGTAAATGGAATTCATCCTTTTGATATCCTCACTGCTTTACACCCTACACCTGCAATGGGCGGATCCCCACGGGAAGTGGCTCTTCCTTTGGTTCGTAGCCTGGAAACAAAACCCCGCGGATTGTATTCCGGGGTCACTGGATGGATTGACAACCGAGGCAGAGGTGAGTTCGTCGTCCCTATCAGGTGTGGCAAGATTTCTCCCCGCAAGCTTACTTTATATGCAGGTGCAGGCTTGGTAGATGGCTCAATACCTGAACAGGAGAAAAGAGAAACCGACTGGAAACTACAAGCAATGCTCGAGGTTATCACGGGAAGAACCACTCTTCCCTGATCGTGAATCTATCTTCAGAAGAAGTTGGCATAGCCAATTTGGCAAGTGGAGCTCATTTTGCCAAAACCCTTCAAAAACTTGGATTAAAAAGGGTCTTCTTCTCTCCAGGTTCTCGGTCAACTTCTTTAATTATTGGTTTAGAAAGATATTCCGATATAGAGATTATTCCTGTACTGGACGAGAGAACTGCTGCTTTCTTAGCTTTAGGAAACAGTAAACGGGAAAACTCCCCAACTGGCCTTATTTGTACTTCGGGTTCCGCACTCGCCCATTGGTTTCCTGCGGTCACCGAGGCATGCCATGCGAGCGTCCCTCTTTTGCTATTTTCTGCTGACCGTCCTCCAGAACTTCAGGAGTGTGCTGCTGGGCAAACTATCAATCAAAAAAATATTTTCGGGGAATTTGTTCGTGGCTTTCATCAACTAGTCCCCCCCTCTTCCAGTGAAGACAGTGCAGAAGAACTCATCCAAACCTTGCAACTTGCCTACCAGCAAGCAACCGGAATAAATCCAGGACCTGTACACTTGAACTTCCCCTTTCGCGAGCCATTTTTACCCAACTCGGCCGACATCGAAATCCCTGCGACTGAAGAGCAAAAACAAGTACCAAAAGCTCAAAAATTCACCTATCCCGATTCACCTCAAAAAATCGCAGCAGAGGTTTCTCTTTTCAAGAAACCAGTTTTGGTTACTGGACAATTTATAACGCTGGAAAGTTTACAACCATGGTTGGATAATTTCTCATTACCAATCCTTTGCGACTCTCTATCACCGGCTCGGCATTCAGCATCCTCAAACACAATTTCCCGATATGAAAACCTACTGCGCGACCTTCATTTTACTGAAAAAGCAATTCCAGATCTAATCATCGTACTTGGTCCATTACCCACCTCCAAAACTCTCCGCAGATGGATTGACGAATCTGAAGCCAAACGCATTGTGATCGAGCCTAGGGGAATTAATGTAGATCCATTATCCAGTAATAGCGATCAATTCCAGGTTGCCTATGAACACATTTCAGAAATCACTTTACCTCAATCACCACCCTCATGGATCAAACTATGGCAAGAAGCCGAAGAATCAGTAGATTTTCAACTGGAAGCAACCTTTTCTACTGAATTACCTTCTTTTGAAGGAAAACTTGCCCATCTCTTATCACTCCACTTACCAAGTCTGTCTGATCTCTTCGTTGCAAACAGTATGCCAATGCGAGACATTGAATGGTTTTGGAAACAGGTTCCGTCTGAACGCAGGCTTTTTGGTAATCGGGGTGTAAACGGGATTGATGGCACTTTGGGCACCGCACTTGGAATTGCCCATGAATCCAATAGGCCAGCCTACCTTCTTTCTGGTGACCTTGCTTTTCTTCACGACTCTAATGCACTTCTTTTTTCCAAACAATTGAAGGGAAGCTTGACTGTATTTGTAATCAATAACTTTGGCGGAGGTATATTCGAACATCTACCCATTGCTGATGAACCAGAATTTGAAAAATGTTTTGCTACCCCCCAAAACATTGATCTCCAAGATCTTTGTAAAGCCTTCAAGGTATCACATGAACAGTTAACCTCTTGGACTGAAATAATTCTGAGAATTAAACATCCCAAAAAATTTGGCATTCACATCATTGAAATCCGTACTGACCGAAAAAAAGATCGAATCCTTCGCCAAAAGTTGCTTTCCATCAGCCCCCAAGACTATGCCTGAGCTTGCCGAAGTTGCCTTTGCAGCAAGTCAGTGGGAGACTGGTATAGGGAAATTAACTCAGCATATACATGTGCATCCAACTTCAAGAGTTTATCGTGATCTAAATCGAAAATTTCTTTGCACAGAACTAATCCAAGCAAAATTATCCTCAGTTGCCACGCATGGGAAACAAATACTGGTCAAGTTTAGTGGTAACCTTTGGCTTGGTCTGCACTTGGGAATGACAGGCAGTCTTACTTCTGATTTATCTTCCTATGATTGTCAGAAGCATGACGCCCTCGTGCTTTTTCAAAATAATCAATCCCTCATTTTTCGTGATCCCCGCCAGTTCGGTAGAATTCGCCTCCATGTGGGGAAGAATCCTCCGTCTTGGTGGAGTGAACTCCCTCCATCGATGCTTGATAAAAAGTTCAAAAGAGAAGTACTTAGTAATGCCCTTACTCGACACGCAAGAAGACCAATCAAAGCCCTTTTACTTGACCAAAGGTATTTCCAGGGGATGGGAAACTGGATGGCCGATGAAGTCCTTTGGCGTGCGAAGATTCACCCGGCTCTTCGTTGCCAGAAAATAAGCCATCAACAATCGGTACTATTATTCGACAAAATTAAATTCGTATCAAAGGGAGCAATGAACTCGGTTGGCAAACATGGCGGAGACCCTCCAAAAGGATGGCTTTTTCATGTACGCTGGAAAGACGGAGGGCTTTGCCCAGCAACAAATGCCCTTTTAATGAGGGAAGAAATTGGAGGTAGAACCAGTTGCTGGTGCCCAANCCTGCAAAAATTAAAAAACGACTAGGTCGGATAGACCAAAGCCTTAGACATTTGTTTATCCCGATCTATTTGAGATTTTAATTCATCAAGGGAATCAAATTTCTTTTCGGGCCGAATAAAGTGNTTTAATGACATTTCGATATCCGATCCATATCCCCATTCCTCGGAATTCAAGTCTATCAGGGAATGAATTTCTAATTTAGGAGTCAACGCGTCTGGCTCAACCGTGGGCCTTCGCCCATAATTGGCAACCGCCGGCAACGAATCACCGGTGGTTAAATTCTTAACGGTACCAGCATAGACCCCATATGCTGGGAATGCTTCTGGGTTCCATTCTAAATTCATTGTGGGAAATCCTAATTTCCGACCCATTTTTTTTCCAGAAAATACTTCTCCGTAAATGCGGTAATCCCTTCCTAACATATCATTAACTTTCTCAATCTCACCCAGTCCAAGAGCTTCACGAATACGGGAACTGCTAACCGCGAGCCCTTCCATCTTTTTTGAATCCACGACCTTCACCAACATTCCCATTTTATTTCCAACTTCTTCCAAAAAGGAGGAGTCGCCTTGCCGGCCCTTTCCAAACTTAAAATTCTTTCCCACACTTAGCCCAAGAAGAGAAGGTATTCTTTCCTTTAAAAAAGCCGGAAATTCGGTGGCTGGAATGTCAGAGAACTCATCATCAAAATCATGTAAAATAACATGATCCATTCCATATGAATGAAGCATTCTTGCTTTTTGGCTAGGGTTCATCAGTAAGGGCGGTGCATGCTCAGGACGTAAATGACTAGCTGGGTGTGCCGGAAATGTAAAAGCTACGGCACAACCATTTGTTTCGCGGGCATGGAAAGTAGAGGCCTCGAGAACCTGCTGATGTCCGATATGCACACCATCAAACATCCCAAGTGCCAAATTAACTGGACGCGAAAATTCCCGACCGAGCTGTTCAATTGAGGAAAATATCCCCATTTTTTACAAAACGTGGGCGGGAACCGCTTCTCGGACGGGAATGAGAAGAGATTGGAATTCACCCTTCCCCATTTTCTCGATCTCCTGCAATGTATTCACTCCATCAATGGANAANTCATTGATTTTCGTTCTTCGCAAAGCGGTTAAGTGNCCACCACAACCAAGATTTTGGCCCAAATCATGAAAAACGGTACGCACATAGGTTCCTTTACTGCAATCCATCACAAAGTGGCCAAAAGGAACAGACCACTCTTGGAGTGATAAANCATTTATCCTGATAAAACGAGGTTCCCGTTCAACGGTCTTTCCCTTGCGGGCCATTTTATAAAGAGGAACACCGTCGACCTTTTTAGCGGAAAACATCGGGGGAGTTTGGTATTGGTCTCCGAGGAATTCTTTCATGGCATCCCGAATATTTTCTTCACTCAAAGCTTCCGGAATTGCCTTTTCCTCTAGCACATTTCCGTCAGAGTCCTGACTATCCGTTTCAACTCCGAGTTTAAAAGTTCCTTCATATGACTTATCCAGACTGATCAAGAACTGTGAAACCTTCGTAGCCTTGCCAATAAGCATAATCATGAGTCCAGTAGCCAAGGGGTCAAGAGTACCTGCATGACCAATCTTTTTCATCTTTAATTTCCTGCGCAGTCGATCGACTATATCATGCGAAGTTATACCGGATGGCTTATCTACTAAAAGAATCCCCTCAAATTCTGGTCCTTGCAATCCCATTTAAAAGCCTCCTTGTTGTATTTGCTGTAGATGACCTCCGATCGCCTGAACAAGCTTAGAATAAAACTCATCAAATGGAACTTCCACATTAAATCCAGCCGCACAGGCATGACCACCCCCGGCAAATTTTTTCGCCAGAAGATCGACCCGGTATTTTTTGTCCTTTGCCCGGAAACTTCCCTTTAATTTCCCGTTTCTGTCCTCCACCAGTACTCCGATTTCAACACCCTCCAAAGATCTTGCATAATCTACAAAGCTTTCTGCATCTTCAGGCTTGGTTCCCGTTTGTTCATAAAACTCCTCACGAATATTTCCAATACACACCCTGTCGTCAAATTCCATGCGGAAACTGGCTAAGAATTTTTGGAGCAGTTGGATACGACCGGGCTTTTCTCTCTCGTAGAGTTCATGGGCTACAGAGGAGGGATCACCTCCTGCTTCACATAGTTTTCTACAGATCTCAAAGACAGCGGCATTGGTTCCTGCATAACAAAACTGGCCAGTATCGGTGCAAATGCCCAAGTAAAGGGCTTCAGCGGTCGTCTTATCAATTTCGAAACCTGAATCGAAGAAAAATTTCGCCAGGATTTCACCTGTGGCTGAAGCATCCGATAAGACAAAATTATGCTCTGCAAAGTGAGTGTTTGACACATGATGGTCGACATTAAGGAAAACTTTTGGAAATTTCCCCCTCAAGTCTTCTCCGACGCGAGCATGGTCGGCGCAATCAACAGTGATCACCCTATAATCTCCATCCTTTACTTCACTTGGATTATACAAAGGAGTATCACCCACAAACTTTTGTAATGTTCGCGGAACTGGATCCTGATTCACTGCCATTGCATTGATTCCTAATTTGAGCAGGGCACGAGTCATAGCAACCTGCGATCCGATACAATCACCATCAGGTCGGCAATGTCCCAGCACAAGTACGGAAGAACCATGCAATTGCCCAAGTAAAGTGGCAAAGGCAGATGATTCAGAAAGGAAAGTTGTCATAATCAAAAATTTTAATCTGCGAAATGATATTACAACTTATCAGAAGCCGCTTCAAAGGAAAAGCTTCGAACTTAAAAGTCTTTTGTAGGAATCAAAAAACCATCTCCGTCAACCCCGGCGGAAGGAATTTTTTCTTCTGACCTTACACCCTTAATAAAATAATCATCTCCCTGCTGACGAAAACCAAAACCAACAAGTATACGCCCCCATGTTTTTTCTTTATATAAAATTTGATCGATATCTGATTGATCCAACAAAGTAGGCTCCGTGCTTAACGCGTTAATAGAAATGAGGCCATTCTTTTCGGTGGCTAACCCTGAAAGCTTGAGCACCGGCTTTGTGAAAGTTGAATCGTTAGACTTTAAAAGGTAAGTGGTACCACGTTTCTCGATGGTTCTGCCCCATAAAAGCCCCGCCCAGGGTAACCATTGCTTTATCCACTGATCGCTATCTTCTTCTACAATAATATTTTCGTAATCCCAATAATGGGTTTCCTGCATTCTCATCCAATTAGAAAGATGGCGCTCGGCTTTTATGGATTCCCCTGAAATGACATCCCTGACCTCTTCGACCCAACCGAGTAGATTCCTTGGCACAGGCTGGCCATTTCCATTAACCATTTTCAGAAATTCGGAACGGGTAATTTCAACCTCGTCATCCAGCCAAAAAACGCCCTTGCTTGGTTCAAAGATCTGCCCTTTCAGAAAATTCTGTATTTTGAGTTTTATCATCACACGGTCTGCAAATGACTGCCTGCCCAGCTCCATAACCGCATTCCGGCAATTATTCTGATCAATTTCTTTAAAATTTAAAGGCATGCCAACTCTGACGGTCACACGGTAAGGAAGAGATAAGGGAATCTTTTTAAAAAACCGTCCTTTATTCATGCTAAAGATCGATCCCCAAACTCCATCCAAATGAACAGGCAGGACAGGAACGCCAGCCCGTTTCCCTAAAACAATTGGACCACGCATGAAAGGAAGAACCATACCTATTCTCGAAATTCCTCCCTCGGCGAAAATGCACAATGGCGTTCCAGTTTCGAGCCGCCTCACAGATTCGCGGATGCTTTGCAAGGATTTCTCAGGAGAAACAGTTAGGGTTTCAGTAAGGCGAAATACAAATCGCATGATGCGAGATTTAGCCAGGCCCGAATAGGCAAGATACCTGATCTTTCGCGAAAATGCAGCTCCAATGAAAACAGGATCGGCATAAGAAAGATGGTTACTTACCAAGAGACAGCCACCACTCTTAGGGAAGTGCTCCATCCCTACAATTCGAATTCTATAGAAAACTCGTAGAAAAAGGTGAAACCAAGCACGAAAAAAATCTTCTAGTAAATACCAAAGTGTAACTAAACCAATGGGAATGGCGGGAATTAAGATAACCAGTAATTCCTGCTTTGCGCTCAGTCCCAATACATTGGAAAGGAATGCATGGAATAGAATCAGCAGGATGCCTACAAGTTGGGTGAGTAAATTCGAGGCAGCCAATACTCTTCCCCTTTCTTTTTCATTTGCATTATCTTGTAGAAATCCATTGAGGGGAACAAAGAAAAGAGCTCCAAAAAATCCAAG
Source organism: Verrucomicrobia bacterium TMED44 (assembly GCA_002168015.1). Taxonomy (GTDB): domain Bacteria; phylum Verrucomicrobiota; class Verrucomicrobiia; order Opitutales; family Seribacteraceae; genus Seribacter. The sequence goes on along the minus strand of NHCX01000086.1, from coordinate 13,646 downwards.
ACTCAGGCACAAGCCATCAAAGAACACAGAAAGAGGTTGGCTTAAACAAAAACCCACAAATACCAGCGGCATGCCCACTCCACCAATCGCAGTCAATCCAATTTCAATCCGTCCTCGGTTCAAATAGGCGGTAAATAAGCTTCCCAGCATAATACCGATGCCCAACAAAAGAAACCAGTAGCCATAAAGCGAACCAAGACCCACTTTGCCAAGCACCACTTCTCCAGAAAGCTTGACCAAGACCAAGTAGAAAAAACCGCCCACCCCCCAAAACCAAGCATCTCCCAATGCCGCATAGCGCAATTCTCGATGCTTAAACAAATAAATCAAATCATGAAAATGACTCACCATCACAGCAGGATTAAATGATTTAGTTCCCACCACCTCAGTTTCCGGAATTGGCCAGGAAACAATCCATGAAAAAAGGGCAAGCACAGAAATGAAGACGCAAACTAGAAAAGCGGCATCCCACCCCCCTTTGTGCTCCACAAGTTGATCAAAAGTAAAGGCCCCGGCAAACGCTCCTCCCAAGATGCCCACCATCGCCAGCATTTCCATAAATCCGACCGCTTTCCCCAATCTTTGGGTTCCGACAAGCTCCTTGAGTATTCCTTTTTTAGCTGGGGAAAAGAAAGCGGACTGAACTGAGAGAATAAAAAAACCAGCCAAGGAAAACTCCAAGCTTTTTAGGTATAAAGCAAATCCAAGTACGCCCAAACCAAGTAATTGTCCAAATAAGGCATAGGTAATAACTGTTTTTTTGGAAAAGCGATCCGCAATCCATCCCGCAACCGGGGCAAACACAACAAAAGGTAAGATGAGCAGGATTGAGACTTGTTGATTGACCGAGTCCATGGTTGCTTTTCCAAATTGCACGGCTGCCATGGCCGGAAGCATCGCCTTCATTGCATTATCATTAAAAGCACCAACCGTTTGGGAGACCATTAACGGCCAAACCACTTTAAAAGACCTTTCTGCCGGATCCTTCATTTTTGCATACAGTATACCCCTCGCTCCATAAAATCCATTTCACACTCGATTTTCCAATTGCCAAGGGAAATCGAATTATGCTCAAGCTAAGGTATGTTAAAAAATATATTCCCCTTCATACTGGTTCTTTTATCCGCCAGCAGTGCTCTTTCGGCTAAACCTTTGAATGTTCTATTCATCTTCACAGATGATCATGCCTACCAAGCCATTTCCGCTTACGGGTCCAATCGTAATAAAACTCCGAACATAGATCGTATCGCCAAGGATGGCATGCTTTTCAACCGTGCCTTTGTCACCAATTCAATTTGTGCTCCCAGTCGGGCCGTTATTCTCACCGGAAAACACAGCCACCTAAATGGACAGTTGACCAACGGGCAAAGATTTGACGGCGAGCAACAAACATTTCCTAAACTTTTGCAAAAGAAGGGCTATCAAACCGCCATGATTGGAAAATGGCACCTCAAAAGCGATCCGACTGGCTTTGATTTCTGGCAAGTGTTGCAAGGACAAGGTCCCTATTACAATCCTCCTATGAACACAGCGCAAGGAGTCAAAAAGATTACCGGGTACACCACCGATGTAATCACTGATATCACTCTCGACTGGCTTAAAAATGATCGGGATAAGAACAAACCCTTCTTGGTCATGAGCCAGCACAAGGCACCCCACCGAAATTGGCAACCAGGCCCCAAGTATCTGACCAAATATGATGATATCGATATTCCTGAGCCTGAAACCCTCAGGGATAACTACAAAAACCGACTCGAACCCGCGTCCACTCAGGCAATGACAATTGATCGGCATCTTTCCGTCAGTGATTTAAAAATCAAGGCTCCCGGCAACCTGACCCCTAAGCAGAGAGCCATGTGGGATGCAGCCTATGGTCCGAAGAACGAGGCATTTAAAGAAGCAAACCTAGAAGGAGATGCCTTATTTAAATGGAAATACCAGAGGTATGTAAAAGATTATCTCCGTTGCATCGATTCCGTAGATGAAAATATCGGCCGCTTACTCGACTATCTTGATGAAAGTGGTCTCGCGGAGAATACCGTTGTCATCTACTCTTCCGATCAAGGTTGGTATCTTGGGGAGCATGGATGGTATGATAAACGTTGGATGTATGAAGAATCTTTCCGCACCCCTCTGATCGTTCGTTGGCCAGGAGTAACCAAGCCAGGTTCCCAAAATACAGATCTTGTGCAAAACCTTGATTACGCTCAGACATTCCTGGACATTTGCGGAGTCAAATCTCCCAAGGATATGCAGGGTGCCTCAATGGTTCCCCTCCTCAAAGGGAAACAAGCAAAGAATTGGCGCAAGTCCCTATACTATCAATATTATGAGTTCCCCGGAGCTCATTCCGTCCGTCGGCATTACGGGGTAAGAACGGACCGGTACAAACTCATTTACTTCTACATGCTCGACGGATGGGAACTTTACGATCTGGATAAGGATCCCAACGAATTAAATTCCCTTTACGGAAAGCCCGGATATGAAAAGCTAACCGCTGAGCTCAAGAGTGAACTTACCAGGCTTCGTAAACAATATAAAGTGCCTGAAGACACCCGCCCTCTTACACGGGCCCCCCGAACGCCAAAAAAAAAGAAAAAAAGCTGACCCGATTCAACTAACCCGGTCAATCGCTGAGGCAAGATCGAAATCCTTGGCGGTCACTTTTCCACCTGCATCATGGGTGCTAAGAGAAAGGGCAACCTGATTGTAACAGGAATAAACTTCCGGATGGTGATCTCTTTCCTCTGCCTCATAGGATATCTTTATGATAAAGGACATTGCTTCACGGAAATTAGCGAATTGAAAACTTTTTTTCAGACGGTCATCACCCCAGCTCCATGCTTTCAACTCAGCTAATTTCTCAGTAATTTCTTTGCGAGATAAGGGATTTGCCATGGACTAGGNAANTAATGGATGCTTTCCTCGTTGTCAATTCGCCCTGAACCCGTTGAGATAGGATATTGTGTCTGAAGAACTTTTCACAAACGAAGAAAAAAANAAATTACCTGCCCATGTAGCCATTATCATGGACGGGAACGGTCGGTGGGCGCGTTCTAGAAAAAGGCCCCGTTTATTCGGACACCGCAACGGGGTTGAAAATGTTCGCAGTGTGGTCAATGCAGCAAGGGAAATCGGAGTTCCCTACATCACCCTCTACGCATTTAGTGCTGAAAATCAAAACCGGCCCGAAGATGAGAAATCCGGGCTCATGAAGCTACTCGAGGAATTTCTCAAGCGTGAACTCAAAGCAATGCTAAGGGACGGAATCCGATTACGGGCAATTGGCAATCTAAACGGACTCCCTGAATTTGCGAAACGCATTGTGGAGGAGACCATCGAGCAAACCAAGCACAACAAAGACTGGAATCTCACCCTCGCTCTTAATTATGGCAGTCGACAGGAGGTATTGAATGCGGTCCATGCTTTTTCCAATGCGGCAGAGAAAAACTCCGTAAAACCAGAATGGTCTGACTTTGCACAACATTTGCAAACTCATGACCTGCCGGATCCCGATCTGATCATCCGAACATCAGGTGAGTTTAGGCTCAGCAATTTCTTGCTCCTGCAAGCTGCCTATGCAGAAATTTTTGTATCCCCGCTTCACTGGCCAGACTTTGACCAATCTGCTTTTGTTGAAGCTTTGAAAAATTACATTTCGAGGGAACGCCGTTTTGGGAAGACCAGCGAACAAATTTTAACGCTTCAATCTAACTAATTCTCTTACCTGCCCATTCGCTGATGATTTTACGAACCTTTTCCTCTCTATTTCTATGGGCATCCATTGCTGGAATTGTATACGGCATGGACGAAATCGGGGCAATGTGGGTGCTAAACCTATGCGCCACCCTCACCCTTTTTGAAATTTACACCATCTTGGGACGATTGGGATTTGCAGCCAACCGCCTTTCTGGACTGCTCACGGGAGCCTGTATGATTCCAATTTCCTACTATTTCCCGGAGTATGGGATTGATGTTCTTGCTGTAGGTGCTCTGTTTACATCCTCGGCCTGTGTACTATTCCCTCAGGATCAAAGGGGTATGTATATCAAAAGGCTGATGCCCACATTCTTTGGCCTTCTTTATGTCCCCTTCCTGCTTCACTACTTCGTTCGCATATTGGAAACCGATCCAACGAGCACAAAAGCGGTGAGCATTAGCTTTGGTCTTTTCTTCTGTCTTTGGATCGTGATTGTTGCAAAGTTTAGCGACATGGGGGCACTTCTTGTTGGTAAAGCGATAGGTCGGACTAAAATGGCACCATCTATCAGCCCGGGCAAAACTATTGAGGGCTTACTCGGAGGCTTCTTAGCATCCGCTGGAGTGGGAGCCCTCATACCCTGGCTTATTACAGAATACTCCCCTACTTTCACCGACCTATCCGTCTGCTCTTTCACTCCCCTCGAAGGTGGACTTTGGGGACTGCTGATTGCTCTCGCTGCAGTGATTGGTGATTTAATTGCATCCGTTCTTAAAAGACTGGCTGGGGTTAAAGACTCTGGGGGAAGCATTCCTGGTATAGGGGGGCTCCTAGACCTTACTGACAGCCTCATTCTAGCCGCCCCCACAGGCTACTTTATCTTACAGATCATCAAATCGTGACCGAACCGAAAAAGATCGTTCTTTTAGGGGCGACTGGTTCAATAGGAACGAGCACCCTGCAAGTTCTTCGCAAACATCCTGACCGCTTGCAGTTGATCGGAATTTCTGCGAATTCGAATAGTCAAAAACTCACTGAAATTGTTCGTGAATTTAGAGTACCATATGCTTATTTGCCTGAATCTGCAGGATTTGTCGAAGGNATCCCCGCAGAGACAACTTTGGATCGGTCTAGGGATGGTCTTGTCCATCTGGCTTCACTGGCTGAGGCCGACTTGGTGGTCGTCGCCATTGTCGGATCAAGTGGACTGAGCCCCACTCTTGCGGCACTCGAAGCAGGAAAAGACATTGTGTTGGCAAATAAGGAATCCCTTGTTTTAGGTGGGGATCTCGTTATGAAAACGGCCCAGAGCAACCAGGCTCGCGTACTCCCTGCTGACAGTGAGCACAACGCGATCTTCCAATGTATACAGGGGGAAGACAAAAGGGATCTTGATTCGATTATTCTGACCGCTTCGGGGGGGTCATTTCGGGATACACCCGTCGAACAACTAAAGGATGTAACCGTAAAACAGGCCTTAAATCACCCAAACTGGTCCATGGGTAATAAAGTAACCATTGATTCCGCCACCATGGCCAACAAAGGACTTGAACTGATCGAAGCCCGTTGGCTCTTCGATCTTCCACCCTCCAAACTGGAAGTCGTCATCCATCCCACCAGTGTTGTCCATGCCATGGTTCGTTTTGTGGATGGATGTTGCTTAGCCCAGCTTAGTCCACCATCGATGACCTTTGCCCTTCAGCACGCCCTACTTTATCCGGAACGGGCCCCGGGGGTGCATCCATCCCTTGATTTCTCGAAACCACTTGACTTACATTTCAGTCCACCCTCCCTGGAAAGATTTCCCTGTCTCAGACTCGCCCAAGAATCTCTTACTCAAGGAGGGTCCGCTCCTCTGGTTTTCAATGCGGCAAATGAACTGGCGGTGGATGCCTTTCTTTTGAATCGTATTGGCTTTCTGGAAATCTCTGACATTATATATCAAACCCTTTCTCAATTCGACCACCAACCCAAGAATGACCTTAGCACCTTACTTTCTCTTGACTCCGAAGCCCGGCGCATTGCGTCGGTATTAATCGGACCTTCCACATGAGCGATCTTCTCTCTGATTTTGCATTCATCTTCGTGGCCCTATTTGCTCTTGGCTTTACGATTTTCATTCATGAGCTGGGGCACTTTTTAGCAGCCCGTAAACGGGGTTTGGTAATCCTGCGTTTTTCGATTGGTTTTGGTCCAAAACTCTTTGGCTGGACCCGAAATGGGGTGGAGTATCGTCTCTCAGCCATACCCTTTGGTGGTTATGTTGCCCTTCCCCAATTGGCAGACATGGGGCGCACCGAAGGGCGGGCGGAAGTTGAAAACCAAAGACTTCAAGAAGAAGGCAAGAAAAACTTTAAATGGAAAGATGTGGACGAAGAGGAGGAAGGCGAGGATAGCGAGAACGCAAAGCCCAAGTCTTTACCCAAGATTACATACACTGATAAAATGCTTGTTTCAGTAATGGGGGCTGTTTTTAACATGCTTTTGGCCTTTACCCTATCCTGCGTGCTCTATTTTTTCGGTTACGATGTTTCCGATGCCCAGTTAACCACCAAGGTAGGTTATGTCGCTGATACGGTGGAGCGATGGAATCCACTCGTTAGTGAAGGGGAAGAGGTTTCAGGACCTGCCAAGAAAGCAGGTCTTTTGCCCGGGGATGAAATCATCCGCGTGGATGGAGCCCCTGTTGAAAATTTCATGGATATCCAAAACCGGATCGTCACCGGGAAGGAACAGACCGCCCAAGGAAGCCGCCTTGTCTACCTCACCATTATCCGAAACGGAAAAGAACAGGAGCTAGAAATTTATCCTGAAGTCTTTGGACCCGAAGAAATGCGCATCATCGGAATTGGTCCTAAAGAAACTTTTTTTATCGGTCAATTATCTCCAGATATGCCTGCCGAGCAGATGGGATTGGAAGTGGGAGATCAACCGATTGCCATCGATGGTAAAACCATTCATTCCTTTTATCAGGTGGTTGATTATCTAAGTACAACGGAAAATAATCAATCCATCGCTTTTACCGTGCGTAAAGGAGGTGAAAAAGGACCTGAAAAAACCTACGATCTAATCCCGGTCGAAAAGGAACTCGCAAATGGAACCGCATTGATAACNCGCAAGCTGATTGGTTTTACTCCAGAATTCAAAATCATCACCACCTACCCAAACCCCATAACGCTGATTGTCAGGCGCGTCAAAGATATGTATCTTACCCTGAGCGGTCTGGTCAGCCCCCAGTCTGATGTTAAAATGCGCAACATGAGCGGACCGGTGGGGATCGTCAATCATCTCAGCATATTTGCAAAGATCGGATTTAAAAAACTTCTATGGTTTGTTGTTTTCATCAATGTCAACCTTGCCATCCTTAACCTTTTGCCCATCCCAGTTCTAGATGGTGGACATATGTTATTTGCGACCATTGAAAAAGTTCGCGGCAGACCCATTCCTATCTCATTTCTTGAGCGTGCCCAAATGCTCTTTGTGGTTCTACTCTTTTCCTTCATGTTGTATGTCACTTTTTTCGATGTTCAACGAATCTTTCCCTAACTGGTAACCCCCCTCGGGTATGGCGATTCCCTACTGCGTCTCGCGCTTTCAATCGATTCGTCGCGAATCTCGTGAGGTAGCTGTGGGCTCGGTCTTAATCGGGGCGAATCATCCCGTCCGGGTCCAGTCGATGACCACTACAGACACACTTGATGTGGAGGCAACCGTATGTCAGGCTCTCGAACTCGCAGAGGCAGGTTGTGAAATTGTTCGTATCACTGCACCCAATGTCCGGGCGGCGGAAGCACTTGCTCTTATCTCCAATCAGCTCAGAAAAGCAAAAGTCGATATCCCTTTGGTTGCGGATATTCACTTTATGCCCAACGCGGCTATGGAAGCTGCAAAGCATGTGGAAAAAGTCAGGATCAACCCGGGCAACTATGCCGACCGGAAAAAATTCCAGATTCGGGAATACACTGATGCCCAATACGAGGANGAATTGGAACGCTTGCATGAGGAATTTTCTCCGCTTGTACTTCGATGCAAAGAGCTCGGGCGGTCCATGCGTATCGGCACCAACCATGGCTCTCTGTCGGACCGGATCATGAACCGTTTTGGTGACACGCCACGTGGTATGGCTGAATCTGCACTTGAATTTATTCGAATTGCCGAGTCTCATGGTTACCAAGACATCATTCTCTCGATGAAGTCGAGTAACCCCAAGGTAATGATCGAAGCCTACCGACTGGTTGTTTCGCTCATGAATGAGGAGAAGATGATCTACCCTTTGCATCTTGGTGTCACCGAAGCCGGAGATGGTGAGGATGCCCGAATCAAGAGTGCCACGGGGATTGGCTCTCTACTTCTCGATGGATTGGGTGATACCATCCGCGTTTCCCTGACGGAGGATCCGGTTGCGGAAATTCCCGTGGCTAAAGATCTGGCCAAACGGGCGGACAACTGGTGGTCCGCAAAACCTGAATCTCCCATCGTAAATTTGGATGAAACCATTGATCCTTACACTTTCACCCGGCGGGCTTGTCCAGAACTGAAACTTGGACAGCCCCATCTTACTATTGGTGATAAAAACCCTCCGTCCGTTTTAGTCTCCACCCATTTTCCTACCCGAGACACGGCAGCTATTGTTAAGGAAATTGCTCAGGTCCAGACGCAATCAAAGGATGCACCCGTGGAAGGACTGATTATCCGTATCCGAACATCCTCTGAATTTCCTGAACTTCAAACTCTTGCAGAATCATTAGTCGGTGCCATCTCAATTATTATCGTGGAGGACGAACGCGAAATGGATGATGAGTTACCTCCGGCCAAGCCTGGGTGCGTGCCGATTGCCTGGCATACGAAAGCCGGATTTGATGATGAAGCCGCCTTAGCCCGCTTTCTCGCTTTCTGTGACCAGGCAGGCCATCACCCGGTTATTTCCCTGCCTGCCAAAGAACTGAGTGATGGCACAAGTTCACTTCTTGCCTGTTCACCCAAGCCACCAATTATTACTCTCTCTCCATCGCAGGAAAAACACACAGTGGCCGGCTACCGATTCCTTGCGGCGTACATGGCTAAGTCTCAAATTCAACTTCCTCTCTGGATTCGCAATCGTGAAAAAGACCGTCTTTTTCCTGACGAAGATCTTTTTTCAGCCAGACTCCTGGATGCTTCCGTCCTTTCCGGATCTCTGCTTTGCGACGGTATTGGCGACTTAATTTCAGTGGAAAACCTGGGTTCNCTCGATCGTAATCGTGGACTTGCCTACAATTTATTACAAGGGGCAAGAGCCCGCATTTCTAAAACTGAATTTGTGGCCTGCCCTAGCTGTGGACGCACACTTTTTGATCTGCAAAGCACCACTCAGAAAGTTANACAAGCCACCGGGCATCTTAAAGGCATTACCATTGCCGTCATGGGATGTATCGTTAACGGGCCGGGAGAAATGGCCGATGCCGACTTTGGTTATGTAGGGTCGGGGCCAGGAAAAATCGATCTCTATGTAGGGAAAAAAAGAGTAAAATCAGCTATTCTCGAGAATGATGCAGTTGACCGATTGGTTGATCTGATACAAGAAGAAGGTAAATGGATCGATCCGCAAGCAACCTGACTCCCGATATTTCCAATGCTGACTCCTCTTTGCAGGAGCGAATTCTCGGTGGTCATGCCGCAGTTCTTGACCAAGTCGAATACTTTCGAGAAAATTTTGGCACTGCCAAGAGTCGTTGGAAAGGAGACGGCACACGGGTCACAGAGGTCGATGAGACCATTTCCCGGGAATTGTTTGCTGACTTAGCCAAGTCTTTTCCCTCCGATGATTTCTGTTCCGAAGAATCCACAGATACACCCGAACCCATTCCGTTAACCGGTGAATTTGCCTGGGTGCTTGATCCCGTAGACGGAACCAATAATTATGCCGTGGGCGTACCGGAATGTGGAATTTCACTGGGACTTTTAAGACATGGCATGCCGGTCTATGGATTCATTTATGATTACGGACGCGATAATTTACTCCAGGGAGGCAAAGCATTCGGATCGATTGAAGGAACCACCCCAGTACTGGCAAGCACAGATCTGGTAAACGAAAAGCTCACCTTTTGTATGCATTTCCCTATTCCAACCACTGAGCTTGATGCCCTTCGTGAAGCTTTACAAATCTGGCGTATCCGTTGTCCCGGTTCCGCTGCAGTAGGGCTATCAAATGTAGCAACCGGAAGACTCGATGGATGCTTGGAATACCGCGCCAAGCCCTGGGATTGTGCCGCAGGGTATCCTATCTGCGAAGGGGCTGGAGCCATGTTTCATTTTCTTTACGAACCTGCTTTCCCTATGAAAAGATTCAGTCCCTCCATGGGTTCTTGTCCATTCCGTGTGGGTTCTGCCCTGTTTCACCGGGAAGTGTGCAAGGCATTGGNAATCNAGCCGGAATGACTTGAATTCACCTTGACGATACCATCCCTGTTGGATTTATTAAGGGTAGGTTNTGCGGGCATAGTTTAGTGGTAAAACCCCAGCCTTCCAAGCTGGTGTCCTCGGTTCGATCCCGAGTGCCCGCACCATCCCTTTAGACACTAGGATTTAGCTGTTTTCGACTTAAGAAAAGGGAAAAGCTTCAATAAAAGCTACAATAAGTTTATATGTGTCTATACTTATTCTGTTGTGTTTATATAAATACATGGGGGGGCGGGGGTAAGAAAAAAATATCGAATGATTACCCAAGACCGGTTAGCCCTAACAAAAAAATTTCCGTAATGGCGAAAATGAGGATTTTTTGAAAAAAATCAGCTAATTCAAGGNCGACCTAAACCGATGGTTTGAGGNNTCGGANCTGGATGNNGANCAGTTAGNCNCNNCNGCCGTTCNNGCTATCGAGGATTGGCTNGACGAGGATACNGTNGAGTTTGAGCCTGACGAGGTTAGTCTTCGACTCGTACGCCGTCCTTGTAAGTTCTGCGATAGCCTCCTGTTCCATCTTTGTTGTAACCAATCATAAGTCCGTCCAACTTGCCGTCCTTGTAGTTTTCTTCCACAAACTTCTGCCCGTTGTCGAACCACTCAGTACAAAGCCCATCCTCCTTGCCGTCTTTGAAATTCCATTCCGACGACTTCTGCCCGTTCTCGTACCACTCAGTCCAAAGCCCATCCTCCTTGCCGTTCTTGTAGTTTCCTTCAGCACCCTTCTGCCCGTTGTCGTACCAGCCAAACGCAAGCCCAACCCTCTTGCCGTCTTTGAAGTTTCCAGAAAACTTCTTTTGCCTGTTTTTGTGCCACGAAGTCGCAAGCCCATCTTTTTTTCCGTCTTTTTTTTGAACTAAGGTTTTAACCTGACCATCTCCCCACATGGTCTTTACCCACCCNGTGTAAGGCGTTTGCTCATTCGGAGCATAATGCAACTCTTCGCCCTCTTTGCCTCGCAGTTGAAGCGTATCTTTATCAATCGCCTCAGCGATGATTTTGTCCAAGGCTTCAGGATCGTCTAAGTCGATGAATTTAGATGATTCAGTTGATTTTGTAGAGTCGTAAGGGGATTCCCCACATCCAACTATGAGCAGGGCGATAGAGAAAACATAGAGTAATACTTTCATCCCTGCACCCAAACACCTATTTTTACCATCGTCAAGAAACGGCTAGGGATTTGCTGGACGAGGAGACTGTGGAGTTTGAGCCTGACGAGAGTTAGTCTTCGACTTTTACGCCGTCCTTGTATACTTCGCGATAATTTTCCGTGCCGTCCTCTTTGTACCAAACCAAGACCCCGTTCCCGTTTTTGAAGTTTGATTCTGCCGACTTCTCTCCGTTCTCGTGCCATGATAGCAGCCAAACTATCTTGTCTTCCTCCCAGTTTGCTTCCGCCTTCTTCTGCCCGTTCTTGTACCAAGTATTNGCAAGCCCGTCCGCACAGCCGTCCTTCCAGTTTGATTCCGACTTCTTCTGTCCGTTCTCGTGCCACTCAGTGGAAAGCCCATCCCTCTTGCTATCCTTCCAGTTTGCTTCCGCCTTCTTCTGCCCGTTCTCGTGCCAAGTAGTCGAAAACCCGTCCATTTTGTCATCCATCCAGTTTGATTCCGTCCTCTTCTGCATCTCCATGTACGAATGATTCAGAAGCCCATCCTTCTTGCCATCTATAAAATTCACTTCTACTTTCATCTGTCCTTTCTTGTACCAAGTAGCAAGAAGCCCTTCCCGCTTTCCTCCTTTAAGTTGTATTAACGCTTCTAACCTTATTCCATCATCATAATAAATAACAGCCCAACCTGTCCCTTTGTACGGTAAGCGGGTATGTCTTTCATAAAATACCCAAGTGNCATCAGCTTGGCGTTCTGAAGTTACCTCAACTGCCTGAGCAATTATTTTTTTCCTTACCTCAGAATCATCTAAGTCAATCGGGTTGGTTGATTGAGTTAAAGTTGTAGAGTCGGAAGGTGATTCCGCACACCCAATTATAAGTAAGGCGACAAACAGAGCGAATAATGTAACTTTCATACTTTCCTTAAACCACCACTCCCCACCATCGTCAAGAATCGGCTAAAAGGAAGTAGGAGTTTGAGTCTGTAATTAAGTCCGACCTAAACCGATGGTTCGAGGAGTCGGACCTAGGTATTAATCATTTAGCAGCATCACTTAACGCTAGAGGATTGCAATAGAATTGAAGCGGTAATCCGTGGCACCTCGTCAACAATGCATCGGCAAATTGCTACGGATTTTCACCTACGCTATGACAAAAACAATAGGTTCATTCGGAAGAATCAAATTGTCATTGCCACTAGGCCGACAAGAATGAATTTCAATCTTTTGCCTTGAAGTTTGGCATAATTTTAGGATTTAAAAATCTGACAATTTACAATACTAAGAAAGAGTGAAGTTTTGGGTACGATTATCTAGCTTGGGAATATTTTTGCTGTCCACTTCCTGTGGAGTAATTACCAAACCGGTAAAATTGGCAACGGACCTTACCCTAAAGCCAGTGAAAATAGTAACAAATGTGACTCTAGATGTTATTGAAAAACCGGCCAAGAAAATGGCCCAGTGGGCAAAACCGAAAAACCCTCTGAAGTAAATCTTCTAAAATGTTTGAATAATCTGGTTTCTATTGCCGGACAAGCAAAGGTTTTGCTTTCTGCAATTCCAAGGTACGCAACACAGTTTTCCCCTTCATACGCAGACTGATTCTCTCCACCCGCAATCCTTCCTTTTCCATAGATAACTCATAACGCATGCGATAGTTGGGAAACTCGAATGTTGCCCAAGCCCCTTCGATTTTAGCGTCTCCCACTTTCTCAGCTTCCCACTCTCCTTCAACATCAGTTTCATGAAATCCGGACAGGGTAGCCTTACCTGACTTGAAAAGGACCATCCCGACCTCATGAGTCCCATCCTCCATATCCAAAATGCCTGTGTATTTTCCGCTGTAATCAGAGATTTCACTGCATCCTCCGGACAAAAAGAAGCCCAATAGGCATACCCATATTTTCATATTTTTCATTGTTATGGTTGAGAAAATGATAGTCTTTTCTTAGAATTAAAATCATGCGAACAAAAAATTCATTTTCCATCAACAAGGATCACAATAAAAAGTTTCTTATCGATGCTCTTCGCCAAACTACAGAAAGACTCAACGATGAGAATGTGGAATACCAGTGGGGTCATATGGGCCAGTGCAATGCGGGCCATTTGATCCAGACAATTACTGGAATGAGCAGCTTTGAAATTGTAAAGTCTGTTGATTTTCAACTCGACGAATGGTCCGAACATGCGACCGATTACTGTTCGAAAACTGGTTGTAAAGTAGATGATATCTTTCTATCCATAGAAAAACATGGGATGACCCATGAAGATATCGTAAAACTTGAAAACCTTTCTGATCGTAAGATCCTCGATAATTTAGATGGTGGGTTTCGACATCTCGAACGTAACAATCGTATGGATGTGATTGAATACATGAATAGTTTTGCGAATCTTT
>NHCX01000085.1 GCA_002168015.1 Verrucomicrobia bacterium TMED44 | reverse complement strand
ATTAAGTGCTGCTCCCTTAGCAGAATAGTTTGTTCCAGATATTTCATTGCTTGTTGTATAAGCAGTAGTAGCTGCTGTAAAAGAAGCACTATTAGTATACAAAGCAATATTAAAGGTATTACCTGTTGTTGCGGTAAAGTTGTGTGTTCCTGTCATAAGCTCTTTTTTAAAAGAGGTACACAGAAAGTTTCCAGTAAAAGCCATTACATTCTCCTTATATATTCAGCTAGTTTCGGGTTTCCTGAATCCTTAATTGCATTATATACAGTAGTTCGATCACTTTTGATAGCCTGTCTCATATATATTGCAATAATTTTTTCCATTTCTTTGCGATAAGCATGGGCCTGCTCTTTAATTGCAGGATGTGCATTGTTAGAAATACCTATTATTTTATTAACGCATCTTTCAGCAACTTCTTCAGGGGTAAACCCTCTATTGTCCGTTGTTTCAACACTAACTGAAAAATCGTTAGACATAGCCAATGAGTTTGTAAGCATTAAGTTTTAGCCTTTCTAATTTGTCCAACATTATATTCTTCAGAAACTTCTTTTGCCTCTCCTAAATCTTTTAATCTACCAAGTGCTTCTAAAAATCTACTATTATAAAGAGAAATTAAATCAGGTTCCCCTTTCATATAAGTATAAGATTCTAATAAAGATCCATAAAGTAAAGCAATTTCTGCATTTTCGCTCAACCAAGTAGTTCCAGAATCTGCTCCCGCGGTTAAGCTAGAAGGTCTGTAAAAATAACTTAGATTTACAGTAAAATTAGCGTTTGGTGTTGGAGCTAAGATAAAATAATCTACATCAAATTGTGCGTAATATTTTGGAGTGCCTGTTGTGGATGAGTTAGGGTTGTAAGTTTGAACAAACTCTAATGACTTAAATTGTAAATATTCAAAGCTACTACTGTTAGTTATGTTTAACGAAAAAGGAGCTAAAAAATCAGAGGGCACCGCTAGATATTGATTACTGGAGCTCATGCTTCCAGACACATTTTTTTGAAAAATATTTAATTGAACTGATTTTAAAACCCTTTCTTCAGCTAAACGAATAAAAGTTGGTAAATTATTTACAAAAGAAGTTTCATCATTTTGTGTGTAATTTTGAATAGCTGTTTTTAAGGTTGCGTAGGTAAAACTCATGTATTTAATTGACCTCCCATACCACTATGATTTGTACAATAATAATAAAGGGTGGGAGCCCCAGAAGCCACAGTAATTTGAGTATACGCTCCTGAAGAACCCGGTGTTCCGTTTGTAGTAACACCCGTAGTATATTCTGACCCCGATCCGTGCGTTCCATTTGAAGTTGTGCTAAATCTTAACGGATGACTTGAATTACTAGCGTCTGATTGATCAAACCTATAAGTATTACCCTCAGTTAAAGATAAAGTGGGAGCCCTAGAACTATCAATATAAAAATAATTAGATCCTAAATAAGAAGCAACCGTTACTGTGTAAGTAGTATCAACGGAGGTTGGTTCCGTAACGGTTACCGCGCCAACTGAACCTGCAATACTAGCCATAGATACATTTACACTTGCTGTCGTTGTTTCACTAGATTCTTCTGTTTCTGAGTCATCTGTTAAGGTTACATCTCCAGAAATTGTTACAGAACCTATTTGAGAAACTCCACTTAATCTGCTTGAAATTAAATTTAAAGGATCAGTAAACCCAACAGGGTTAAAACCAAATTGAATGTTTCGTTCTTCATCTAATTTTGAAACAGGTCGTGGATCTTTTAAAGCTTCTGCATCAGGAACTACTTTTTTTGGAATAAGTTGTGGGTGTTTCCGTTCAAACTCATCTTTTCCAACAAGTAAACCATTCCATTCTTTTTTCATATCGACAAGCTTATATCGAAAACCAGATCTATCTGATATTCCGTAAGCGTGACGACCTGAAGCAAATCGTCCCATTAGTACACCGCATAGTAATCTAAACTTGGAGCTACTTGAAAAGATGAACGATCCCTGTCTTCCGTCATAGCTCTTTCAAACTCTTCTTCATACACTGCTTTTAAAAGTTGTACTTTATTGGGAGCTCTTTTTATAGAAATGTAGTAAGCAAGACCCGCTGCTAAACAAGGATAAAATCTAAAAGGTATTTTTAAAGTATTAGTTTGTTCATCAGCATCATCAATTCTAGTTAAAGCATCATAGTACAAAACATCCGTAGCGTTTTCGGGAACAGGCCAAATTTTTAAATTAGGAGTAATTTGTCTATCAAGAAAAAATTGATTTGGTCTACCAGAAGTTGTTTTATTAGGAATATTAAGATAAGAATCCCTGCTTATTCTAGCCATAGATAAGTAGGTTCCATCCCGTAAAACAGACATAGATAAGATGTCTATAACGTCTGTATTTAAAGAATACTCGCCATCATCTTTTGTAAGCGCTTGAGTTCTTTGAGTAATGGTCCACTGATTAAGACCTCTGTTTGCCCACTCTGCTAACATAAGGTTTAAAGATCTTTTTGCAGTTTTTAAATCATACCCCGTACGCACCTCCAAACCGCACCGTTCAAAAGCCTCTTCAATGTACTCTGTTACATCAATTTCAAAGTTTGTAGATCCTGAAACTGCCATTTATTTTTTCATAACCTTTCCGCCCATACGCATTCCTTTGGCTTTTCCACCATACTTCATTTTCTTAACCTTACCACCCATACGCATTCCTTTGGCTTTTACCTTACCACCCATACGCATTCCTTTGGCTTTTACTTTACCGCCCATACGCATTCCTTTGGCTTTTGGGGATGTTTTTTTCTTTGCTTTCTTTTGACCGGCTGCACCTATATTTACTCTACTTGTCATCTTTTTCTCCTTCGTTGTACAAATTATCATAAATGCGATTTACATCTAGTGTATAATCTAAATCTGATTTTGAATAGTGTAAAAATTGAGATGGTCTAAAATCAGGAGCTCCTTCTCCAACTGTAAACCATGCGGGATGCGTAACTCTAACTCTATTATTAGGCAGGGCTACGATATTTCCAGTCCACTCTCCCGCGTCGAGTAACTGTAATACATGAGACTGTTTATGTTGTGCAGGATCATCTGCTATCTCGCTATCTGTATAGTCAACAGTAAACAAATATTTTGCAGGAAAAAACTTACCATCTATTTTTGCTAACCAAGGACATGGTGTAGTGCGATCCATAACATAAACTGAATGAGTATGAGAAGAACAATCCCATGGCTGTGCATTGTGTGTCTCCATTGGTTCAGGCCATTCCTCAAAGGCCATATCACCAACTAACCCTGTAATAGGCATTCTTGCCCACATGGCACCACCATGAACAGTATCTTCAGGTTCTCCCTCCGCCTCGACTCCCGTAAAAATTACTTGAAAACTTAAAGATCTGTTAGGTATGGTTGTAACAGCAATTGCCATGGCGTGTAAAAATTCTCCGTGATATTTTTCATGGTTATGTGTGTATTCTTTTCTTACCCAACATTTAAAATAAGGAATACTACTTTGCAAATAAGACATTTATAAAACCAAAGTTACAACTGTCGCGGTTAATTGAATAATAACTCCTGTTAAAATAGCCCAAATTCTAAAATCTAATTTATCAATATCTTTCTTGATATGTTCTAAATGGTTATTTTCAATTCTATCAACAACTGTACTTAAAACTGCAATTTTTTTATCTAATTCCTCAACGGTTACCGACATTTCCAACGTCTTCTTGCTTGGCGAAGACGACTGTTTGGATCGGCTGCTGCTTTTGGAAATTTTTTCATTTGACCCTTTGACCTTGCGCAAAACGACTTCCTCCTCTTAGCGTCTTTACTCCCTGCCTTTACTTTTCCTGTTACTGCGGTCTGTAATTTAGAACCGGGGTTTTTTCTTCTATATGCTTTAACTCCTGCTTCAGTCATACCCGCACCCTTTTTTGTAGGGCGAAAGTTTTTTTTATTTCTTTTTGGCATTTTATCTGCCATGTCAATCACGCATGAAAAATTGTAATCATATCCGCAACATCTAAGGTATATTTAATAACTAATCCATTATTAAATAAAACCCCTTCTGAAGGAATAGTTCTATCTATCACGGTGTTAGCCGTTCCAATTGTTCTTGATTTAAATAATGTTGTTCCATCTTCTGGAGCACCATTAATAAACTCTACATCTCCTGCGGTTCCACCCGACGTAATAGACATTCCTTTTAGTCTTACACGATTATCTCCGTTAACAGCTTGCGCACAAAGCGTTCCAGAACCAACTGTTATGTTGGCTGCATATTGTGCAGAACATTCTACAGCGGTAACGGTTAGAAATAACTTAGTACCCGCAACGGCCTCCGCAGAGCTTGTCGAAGTAATGACTTCTGTCATAGCGTCGCCAAAAACATCTGTTCCTGTAATAGTGCAAGTTTTAGCATTATCACCTGTGCCTGCGGTTGTGACGGTAACATTTCTAGCAGCTCCGCCTGCAAAAGTAGTTGCTGCCATCGTTGCTGATGTATCTGGTCGGGCTGCTGTAACTAGCCTATCAGGGTCAGCAGCATTTTCATCATTTATGGTGAGCGCTTGTACGTCTGAAAGTCCCATATTAATCTCCTATTTTAAAAGTGGGGCTTTCGCCCCACCTGATTAATTATTGTAAATTCATGTAAACAAGCGAGTATTCAGTGTCTGCTCTAGCTGCCATAACCTCACCAATTTCGGTTAACAAGTTGTCCGTTGCAGGAGCTACGCCACCGGCTGTGCCTCCTGAACGCACCGCAATGTTACCAACAACTAACGTGCCAACACTAAGAAGTGCTTGTGGACCAGATACAGTAAACCAACCATAATAGCTAGCGGTCATATCAATGAGTGTTGCACCCATAACACAACCTGTTTCAGTAGCAGGAGCTACGATAAGACCCGTATACGGATTTGCTATAAGGGACAGTTGTGAACTTGTGGTTAAAGCTGTTTTNAAAGGATCATACGTTGTTATAACAACTGAAGGATCCGCAGAGTGATCATGCGCAGGGTTAGATTTTACCCGCATTGTTTGTCCCTCTCCGTTTACATCATTGACCCATAAGTACCCATCAGCATACTGATTTAAAGTAATGTCCGTATCACCCGCGGTTTCTACAGAAATCGCAGTCTCTCCCGCAGCTGTCGTGGCTGTTGCGGTCATGTCAGTGTGATTGGCTATTACGGCTGCGTGCTGTACAAGTTTACCTGCGGTNACNGCTCCTGACCCCATTTGACCATACCGATAAATGTTGTTGCCGTAATGAAGTTGAGCTCCTAATGGAAATAATTGTGTTGAACTTTCCGCATAAGGATTGACAGTACCATACTGACTTCCACCCTTACCAACAATTAAATCAGAGGGTCCATAGCCTGTAGCAGCTGCATACTGCAAATGCCCACCTGCCGTGTTTGTCATATTTCCTGAAGAGTTTACAACGAAACCATCTGTTATGGCTCCTGTTGAAGAATTTTTTGTTACAGATTTAAAACCTGCTTCGGACCGAATTGATCCTGAAAAAGTTGTATTACCCATATCAATCTCCTTGTCTTGGGTTAGTCAGTTGCACCATGCAACTGTCAAGGGAATAATCTTTTATACTATACTTAATACAAAAAAGAAAGGGGCGAAAACTCGCCCCCTTCATAAAAAATGTAGCAACTAATTAAGCTGCGCCGGGCGTACCGAACACAGATCGCCAGTCGCTTACGCCAAAGCTATATCTTTCCCGTGCTTTAAAACGCATATTTCCNGTGTCAAAATCACCTTCCATTGCTGTCTTAATAGGAGCACGATTAAAATATTTAAACCCATTTGGTGCATCTGTTTTGATAAAGAAAGCATCTGTGTCTGTTAAGAAATGATTTACTACCGCACCTTCTGGTAGCATTCCCATATTCTTAATAGCATTTGCATCGTTATCAGCAGTTGCTACCCTAAGATTTGAATTTAACACACGTTCTGCGATAAATTGCAATTCTTTTGGTATGATGAGTTTAGTTCCTCGTACAGCTATCTTTAAGCCACGCTCATCAGTTAATCCCGCAATATCAATCAACATTTGCTCTAATGAAGTTTCATTAAGATCAGCTGCTGTAGAAAGAAGATTTCTCTGATTTCCTGTTATTGAAGGGTGTGCTGAAGAACATAAAGCTGCTCCATCACCAATAGCACTGCTAGTGCTAAAAGCGTTGTTAAGAATAGAAGCTGCCTTAATTTGCTTTGTTTGCGCCATAGATCGCGCTAACGCTTTTGTATAACGAGACGCCAATCTGTCATAAAGATTATCTTCAATCGCTTCTTCAGTAATTGAAAAAGCAAGAGCGATAGTCTCATGCGTATATCTTGACGTAAAAGTTTCTTGCGCTGCGTCAAAGCTGATGGTTCCACCTTCATCTTTGGTTGGTGCAGTTCCAAAACCTGCAAGCATTACTTCTTCTTCAAAGGCTCTGTCCGAAGACTCCTCTTCAAAGATTTCAGCGTGCTCATTCTCGTATCGGCCATACTCAAGCCCGAAAAGGGCGTTAAGTCCGGGTTCTAACTCTTTCGCGAGTTGGGCTCTACTTATTGCCATGACTTACTCCCTTATATACCAGTTGTGGCAAAAGTGCCGACTGCTGCACCCATACCAGTATTGAAATGATGATTAAGCCGTACAATATACTGATGACCTAGCGCAGAATAGTCTGAATTTGCTTCGTCTTCAAAAAGACCAACAATACGAACGTCTAAAGTGTTCGTGGTTGCTGCTGCACTTATGTCAAGTAAATCAGTGGATTGCCCAGTATTTGTGCTTCCATTATTTACACTTGCCATATCACAATTTGCAAAAACATCTGCTAAGGCTGTTGCACGATCAGTATTCGTACCATCAGCTGCCACAACATAAAGCTGTGACGGATTATCATAAACAAAAGCTTTAATCGGAAAATTAGTGTCTACACTAACGTTATTTGATCCCGGCCAGTAGTTTTTAAAAGTAGTTTTTTTCGTACCTGAATCTACGAACTCAACACCTGCAAAAACACCCAAGGGAGCAATAGCTTGATCGGTGATAATTATGGTTCCCGTACTTGCCGGAACTACAATACCACCAGAATAAATTGCAGTGGTGTAGTCGGACGCGATCTCATACTTGGTTAAACCAGTTGAGTTCGGACCACTACCTGTAATTCCAATAGGACGTAGACCATAACCACCTGTAAGATTATTTGCCATTTATTGGCCTCCTATTAAAAGGTTTTACTTTTGTGAACCTCCAAAGGTCACGCGAGATTGACGATCAGGTTTACTGATTGTCATGGTTGAATGAGCATTCTCACGCATCATATCCGAATCAACAGCTTGCATTTGATCTGCATTTCTACTTGAAAAATATGCAGTTCTTTCTTTAACTGTTTCATCAGGTATGCGGGCAAGAATTAAACCACCTACTCCAAAAACACCTTCATATTTACCTGTGTCAACAACAGGGGCTTCAAAATCTGGGTATTCGTCCTTGCGAACTAATTCCCAACCCTCTCTCATTTTCGCGCTGACGTTTTTAGTATCATCAAATCCACGGGTTTCTGCCCTAATCCAACGATGCTTAAAACCATCTGGTGCAGGTGGTGCTTCTAACATAGACGGGGGAGCCCACGGCTTACGCTGCGCCGTCTTTTCCCTAGTATTATTTGCACGGGGGCTTCGTTCTATAGAGTTTTCTTTTTTGCTATCCATATCTTATCCCTTAACGTGTTTCGCGTATTCTTCTAGTGGCACACCCAATCTTCTAGCTATATCAACTTGGGTCGGGGTGAGTCGAACCTTTTTACTACTAGTGCGCCCAGTTGCGGAGCGTGACACGGAAGCTACAGTCTGAGCGGGTCTCTTGCTTCCTGCCCCGTTAGTTTTTACCTTATGCGGAAACTCTTCCGCAATACGGTTATCTAGCTCATCATAGTACTCATCACTCGTCGCGTCAAATCCTTCTTCTTCAACAAGCCTTTTATGAATACCAAAAGCAGCAAACGTCATCGCTTCATCTTGACCAAACCAGTTGTTTTTACTAGCCCAATCTTCAGCTTTAGGGTCTGGTTTTTTTACAACAGGTTGTTGCGTAGGTTGTTGTACGTACTGTTTTGCCTGCTCCTGTTGTCTTTTTTGTTGTGCCTTTGCCTGATTCGCTCTGTCTGTTTCAACAGCAAGTTGAGTAAATCGTCGTTGTGCCTCTACAGCAGCAGANGTGTCTCCAAGCTCCATNGCCTGCTTCAATTGCTGTTCCGCCTCTTTCATTTGCGAATCAATTCGNTTACTGTANTCCTGAACGTAAGCTCCATCTAAATTATTNANCCTNGATTTTAAATTATCTGATTCGCTTTTNANNTTTTGAGCGTATCGCATAGCTTCTTCNCGTTCACGTTCCGCTGTGCGCATTTTTTTTGTTAAACGATCAATTCTCTTTTGAGTAGAACTTTCAGCCTTTTTAAATTGATCTTCTGAATTATCTTCAACAACATCAACTTCGGGGGTATCTTCGGGTTCTTTTACCTCAACCTCTAATTCCATTTCTTCCTGTTTTTGTTCTTCAGCCATGGTATCTCCTAAAAATGCAGAATGTCTTCTGGGGCTAAAATTTTTGCTAAAATCTCATCGTCATTTAAAATGCGGACTTCTCCGCCATCTATTTTCAAACGAGAGCCTGAGTATCGGGCAAATAATACCCAATCTTTTTCCTGACACCACGCACCGTCAGGGAATTTTTTTTCATCTTTATATGCTAAAGAACCAACTTTTAAAACATAACCTACTTGTGTAGATACGTTCTGATCTTGTACAATCTGATCAGGTAGATAAATGCCCCCCTCTGTTTTACCTTTACCCCTGTAAGGTAAAATTAAAAGACGCCACCCCGTCGGATTAGGCATTCTCTCAAGTAAAGGTTTATCTAGTAAAGAGGGGTCTAAAACTTTGTCCTCTGAGTTTACATACGCTGTTTTTAAACCTTCAACGGCTTCTTTCGCAACATTTAAATTTATTGTCTTTGCTTCAGACATCTATTTGCTCCTGTTTTTCTAGCAGGCTCTTGAGTTCCTGTTCGAT
>NHCX01000084.1 GCA_002168015.1 Verrucomicrobia bacterium TMED44 | reverse complement strand
ACCTTGACCAGGTCATCTGCAACTAAGCTGTGCCCGCGTTCGATCAAAGCAAGAGCCGCTTCACTCTTACCGGCTCCACTGGAACCACGAATCAGAGTCCCCACCCCTCTTATTTCGAGCAATGTGCCATGCAAGCTAGTTCGGGGAGCAAATCTTTCTTCTAATAATACTGTTACTTCCGTCGTAAAAGCCTTCGAACTTAGAGGGGTCCTGAATAATGGAACCCCTGCTTTCTCCAAAACCTCGATCATTTCTGCAGTTGGGGCCAAACTTCTCGATACCACAACACAAGGAATACGCTTAGCCACCATAGTTTCGACAACTGTTTTTCGCCGAAGTTTTGATTGTTCACGGAAAAAGGCCATTTCACCCGCTCCGAAAAGCTGTATTCTTTTATTGGCAAAATATTTAAAATATCCTGTTACAGCGAGTGCCGGTCGGTTCACACTCTTTTCTTTAATCGTACTCCTGGACAGGGTTTTATCACTCGTTACCAACCGTAATTTTAACTGATCGCCATAATCTTGGAAGAATTCTCGTACAGCAATGCTCTCGATGTAGTGGGGAGTTTGTTTGGATACAGTCATATCAAATAGTGTTCCTAGGTATTAAAATCCTCGCCCAAATATTTCTCTCGAGTGTCTGGGTCCGAAATGAGAAAATCAGCATCTCCATGAGCAAGCACCTGGCCTTCGTAGAGCAGGTATGCACGGTCAACCACCCGGAGTGTTTCTCGTACATTGTGATCCGTGATCAGAATGCCCATACCTTTAGCTTTCAATCCCTTAATTATCTTGGTTACTTCACTTACATTTTTAGGGTCTACGCCACTGAAAGGCTCATCGAGAAGAAGAAAATTCGGCGATAGAACCAATGCCCTGGTAATTTCCAGTCTTCTTCGTTCTCCTCCGCTTAAAGTATGTGCCTTTTGCTTTGAAAGTGAGGTTAAGCCCAACTCCTCCAGCCTAAAATCGACTAAATCATTTTGTTCTTTAACTGAGATGCCCAGAGTTTGAACAATAGCCCGAATATTATCCTCCACAGTCAATTTCCTAAAAATAGAGGATTCTTGTGGTAAATAAACCAAACCTTCCCGGGCTCGTCGATGAGGAGCCAAGCGGGTGATATCTTTTCCATTCAACTCCAACCTTCCTTCAGTGGGACTCACAAAACCAGCAATCATCGAAAAAGTGGTGGTTTTCCCTGCACCATTTGGACCGAGTAATCCGACAATCTCCCCACCATCAATATCCATAGAGAAACCACGAACGACTTCTTTTTTACGGTATGACTTTCGTAAGGAAATCGCTTTAAGAATATTTTCTTTTTCCACGATTACTTGTTTTTTGATTTTGGCTTTCTTACCCCGGGTAGACGTATCTTCTCCATATTGGGTAAATTGAGAGTGGCCCGTGCTTTTTCATTTCCGATCACCCTTGCTTTTCCAGTTTCGCGGTCGAGCTCAACCTTATCCCCCTTGACCACTCCCCACTCTTCATCCTCAACCCGTGCATTGCCTTTGAGCACTCCAAATCCACTTACAGTATCTAGGGTCAAGTTATCTGAGAAGCATATTCTTCCAGGCTGCTTCATCCGTACCCTTCCTGTGGCTATTACTTTTGAAATACGTCCCAATTTCGCAACACTTTTGTTAGTATCATGCTCAACCAGTATTTCCATTCTCACACATTTAATTTCAAGTGTTTCGCCTTGTACGGAAACATTTCCATCCAGCAAAAAACGATATCCTCCTTCTTCAAGGGAAAGAAATTCAATGATTTCAGCAGTTGCATTGGTCTCTTCTAGAACCGGGTTCTTTTTTTCCGCCTTTTGAGATTTCTTCTCATCTGTTGACAGAATCGGATCCAGGTCGGACTTAAAATGTACAAAAGCATCGGAATCAAAAGTTATTTCATGAAAACCTTCGGAGGTTTCTTCTCGCCATTCCCAGTTCTTGCCTGCTGCAAAATATCCATTCCCCTCAACTTCCAGAGCTTTCTCGCCCCATGCCTTACCACGGCTCATGTCAAAAGTGCCTCTCTCACTCCTTGCTTGGGTGAGGGTATTCTCATTCGTTCTCATCTTTAAGGTTGGTCCTCTGACCTTATAGGTGGACTCCTCTGATGGAATCACCTCGTCCGCTCGTAATGTCCACAGAATATTTCCTGCTGGCCCGAACCTTGGAATGGTCACATTCACGGCTCCTTCTGTAGCTAGATTTTCTGATTTAGCGTACAAATGGCTATTCAATATCGATGCCATAACCAAAAAGGTAAGGATTCTATTTATTGCTTTATTCAGTGAGTAAAATTCCTCCGCAACAGAAAATTTAGAAAAGAAATTAAACAAAATTACTTTACTTACCTGCTTTGGAATCGGGCTTTGTCAAATTCGCTTCCTTGGTCATGTCCTCTTGCTGGGGAGACGGAGTACCGGGTATGAATTTCAAAACAGTTCCATTGATGCAGTATCTTTTATCGGTAGGAGTATCGAAGCCTTCCCCTGTGAAGACATGGCCCAAGTGTCCATCGCAAACCGCACATAAAACTTCAGTTCTGGCATACCCAAGTAAATAATCTACTGATGTTTTTACATTCTTGGCCTTTGCCGGATCATAAAAGGAAGGCCAACCACATTTTGAATCAAATTTTTCATTGGAACTGAAAAGTTCCGTATCACAACCTGCACACACATAGGTGCCAGTACCCTGGTTCTTGAATTCGCTGTATACTTCCCCAAAAGGTCGTTCAGTACCTGCTTTCCTTAAAATACGGTATTGCTCAGGAGTGAGTTTTTCTTTCCATTTGGCATCGTCCATTATTATTTTGTTTGTCGGGGGATTTTTTTGTGAATTCGAACCAGATTTACTCACCGCAATCAGGCAACCAGAAAATATCGCAATTACTGCAACGACGATAGGTAAAGAATTAGAAGTTTTCGAAGTTGTCTTCATTTACATATCTTTTGAATTTAGTTACAGTTTAAATAAGAATTAATTCTTTAGCCTAACCTTTCAAGCAAACTCGCTTCATTGGTGTAAGCAATAGCTGAATCCTTGGTGATTATATTATGTTGGTATAAGTGCAAAAGGTGTTGTTCCATGGTCATCATTCCTTCCTTGGATTGAGTCTCCATAGTGGAGTAGACCTGCTGCCAATTTCCAGTTCTGATCAAATTTCCAAGTGCAGGTACATTTTTAAGAACTTCCATGGCCAAAATCCGACCATTCCCATCTGCCCGCGGGACAAGTTTTTGACTTAGAACATAAGACAAACTAAAGGAAAGTTGCAGGCATAGACTTTTCGTTTGCTCCGAGGGAAACATATCCACAATCCGGCTTAAAGCCCCTTTGGCATCACGGGTATGCAATGTTGAAAAAACTAAATGCCCTGTTTCTGCAGCACTCAAAGCAAGGGACGCGGTCTCTGTATCCCGGATTTCCCCTACGAAAATAATATCCGGATTCTCACGCAAAGCACTTCTGAGCCCTGCTGAAAAGCTTGGTACATCCTGTCCCACTTGTCTCTGAGACACCATCGAACTTTCACTTTTAAAGAGAAATTCAACCGGATCCTCCAAAGTTATAATTCGGGCTTTGCGATATAAATTAATGTGGTTGATTAACGAAGAAATAGTAGTGGACTTTCCGCTGCCAGTTACCCCAGTCACCAAGACCAGCCCCCGCTTCAAGGCACTGATATCCTGCCAGATTTGCTCAGAGGGTAAACCCACTTCCTGGATTGGGGGAATCGTTGAGGCAAGGACTCGCATCACAAAGGCAAGCCCGTCTCTGTCTCTAAAAATATTTAAGCGGAAATTAACCTCCTGTTCTTTCCATTCGAAGGCGGTGTCCACATCCTGTGGACTGTCTTCGTCCAAGACCAATTGTAAATGTTTTTCGTCAAGAAGGATTCCAAGCATGTACCGAATGACTTCGTCTGATACTCCAACCCCCTCCGGCATCGGTGTTAAATCATCATCAATCCGAAAACTAACCGGACGACCAATTTTCACATGCATATCAGAAATTCTTGATAAGTTCCCCTTTTGGTAAGCGGGGTCAATAAAGTAGTTAAGCATTTGTGCAAAACTTACCATGCTTTGCCCTGCCTGATAAATTGGTTGATTAATATCGTAACTTCCAGCCATATACTCAAAATGGGCATTGGTTCCTGATTACACAAGCACAGACCGATTATTTCTACGGATTCAAAAGGAATGTCTTAAAAGAAAAATATCGTTGCCATTTCTCCCACAATTAAGAAAAAAAGATAGCCCGTATCTATGAAAGTCCATTTTAAAGGAACACGCGGATCTATTCCGACTGCCCAAAACGCTTCTGATGTTAAGGAGAAAGTGGTGTCCTCCCTGCTCGCAGCCAGAGGAAAAGATTTACGCTCTGAAACTCAAATAAGAGAATTTGTTAAAAAGGTTTTACCTTTTCATGTGGGCTCTTCTTTTGGAGGAAACACTCCGTGCGTCCATATGCAGACAGGGTCGGATGATTGGCTTATTTTTGACGGNGGATCTGGTCTGCGTGTTTTAGGGAATGAAATTATGGCAACCGGACGGTCCAATCAGACTTTCCATCTATTTATTTCACATTTTCACTACGATCATATTCAGGGCATTCCTTTTTTTACGCCAGCCTACATTCCCGGGAACAAGTTAGTGATTCATGGTGGACACGATCACATAGAATCATTCCTAAGGGAACAGATGCGTACACCATACTTCCCGATTGATTTTGATACTTTTCAGGCTGATATCACTTTTGAAAAGCACACACCTGGAGATTTACTTGAGTTATGTGATTCACAAATTTCAATTTATAAACAAAATCATCCCGGCGATTCATATGGTTATCGGGTTGATCAGGGAGAGAAATCAGTTGTTTATTCCACAGATTCCGAACATCCCAATGTGGCCCACGGTAAGCAGTATGATTACTTGGATTTTATTCAAGGCACCAACCTCCTCATTTTCGACGCTCCTTACACCCATTCTGAATCGATAAGTACCCGTGAACACTGGGGGCATTCGAGTAATGTAATGGGAGTGGAATTAGCCGCTCGTGGAGAAGTTGAAACCTTGGCCATCTTTCATCATGATCCAAATGCAAGCGACCAGGATCTGACAGATTTCCATAGTCATACTAAGAAATTCCTCGACCGTTCCAGGCTTGCAGTTAGAGAAGCAAAACCGGGCATCCCCGGAGCCCCTTCTCCCCGTAGTCGTCCATTCAAAGTCATCATGACATACGATGGTCTTGTCCTTGATATTTAAATGGCCGTTCCCACTTCACATGATGAAGAAATTCCCAAAAGACTCGATAAGGAGACCATTAACGAGTTACCTCTCATTCGTTTTCATGGCGCCATTAAGGTCGCGGAAGATTCAAAATCGTTTAATCGCTACGCTTCACGGTTGAAAAAACAGCGGGTTCTAGGCTTCGATATTGAATGTAAGCCGAACTTCAAGCGGGGTCCTAACAATCCCCCGGCACTTATCCAGTTAGCCACTGCTGATCAGGCCTTTATTTTTCGACTTTACCCAGTGATGAAACTTGGCCCATTGGTTGAGATTCTTCAAGATCCAGACATTATCAAAACAGGGGTTGCGATCAAAGATGATCTNAAAAATCTCAACAAAATAGAGGAATTTGAAGCGGCGGGCTTTGAGGATCTTGCCACCCTCGCCAAATCTTTAAAGATCGAGCAAACTGGACTTCGGAATATGACGGCGATTTTTTTTAAACAAAGATTATCCAAATCGGCCCAGCTTTCCAATTGGCAAAAAAGACCATTGTCTCCGTCGCAGATAAATTACGCAGCTACGGATGCCTGGATAAGCCGAGAGCTTTATTTAATCATGAAGGCCCGCCTCAAACGTCTCGATTAAAAAGATCTGTCAGGAATTCAATTTCCAACCGCGTTTCTTCATCATATCCAACAGCACAGCCGCCAAAAGAACCAGACCCAAGACCACTTTCTGGGTGTAACTTTGCACCCCGGTCAAATTCATTCCATTTTGAATAACCGCAATGATAAAGGCCCCGATCAGTGTTCCAAAAACTTTCCCTCTTCCTCCCGACAACGAAGTGCCGCCGACCACCACCGCTGCAATTACATAGAGTTCATACATTAGACCATACTTTGGATCTCCACTTCTAAACTGGGAGGCCATCACCATTCCGCCCAGACCGGCCAGAGCTCCTGAGCCGGCGTAAACCCATAACAGGATCCGTTTCACCGGGACCCCGGATAAACGGGCTGCCTCGGAGTTCCCTCCCACCGCATAGACATATCTACCCACAGTCGTTCGGCTCATTAAAAAATGGGCGAGAATATAGAGCAAAATCATCAGTACCACTGCATTGGGAATACCCAGCAAACTGTCCCCCCTGCCCAGCCAGTCAAACGAGGCGGGAATTTGGTAGATTGAAAGTCCCCCTGAAAGCATGTATGCCAATCCGCTCGCAACCATCATCATGCCCAAGCTTGCCACAAAAGATGGCACCCCAAAATAGGCAACCATAGAACCCGAGAATAAGCCAAGGACTCCACAAGTCGCAACCGCAAGAACACTGGCNCCNATCATGCCCAGCATGGTGGCATCCGGACCGCCCATCCATTCCCGAATTAACCAACAACAAAGGACAGCGGAAAAGGCAATCAGACTACCCACTGAAAGATCAATTCCTGCGGTAATTATAACCAGTGTCATCCCGATGGCAATGATTGCAATCACTGCAATTTGATTGGCAATATTTAACAAGTTTGAAGTTTTTAAAAAGTTGGGCCAGCCATAACTTTTCGGACTCAAAACTTTCATTTCCTTCATCGCAGGGTAAGACCTTTGCAAATTTTCAATTAGGGGTAGACTCGCAAATGATTTTTCACAGGCAAGCAAGTCAATCGTGGAATTCCCCTCGAATGATTCTCGTAATGCCCTGGCTAAGTCCTGGGGACTCCCTGCCACAATATGCTGAACATCCCAACCGATTGCTCCTACATTTTCGCCTAAATAAGCGGTAAACTCCCGTCCGTCCTCACTCCCTTTTCCCGCAATAACAATCGAACCTGTTTGCCTCAGATTCTTTTCTATTTCTTCAAACAACAGCTCAGCCCCATGCCTGCCTACCGGTTCTTGTTCCTCATATGTAATCAGACTGAATAATACACACAAGCAAANCAGTACCCCAAGCATACCATAGTCTGATGATAATAAAGTTTTTAAAATTTTCATTTCTATTCTTTAGGTTTTTCGATTTCTCCAATAGCCATAGCCATTAACTTTTCCTGGGNCACCTCAGGCCCATTTTTAATCTCTCCCATCCGTTCCCCCTCTTTTAGTACCATAATCCGGTCACTCATGCCCAAGACCTCGGGCAGCTCGGAACTGATCATAATGATTCCCTTCCCCTGATCTGCCAAGCGGTTCATCCATTGATAAATTTCAAATTTCGCACCCACATCAATTCCCCGGGTCGGTTCGTCAAAAATCAAAATCTCTGCATTTTGTTCCAACCACTTGGCGAGCACAACCTTCTGCTGGTTCCCCCCCGATAGTTGACCTGCCAGTTGTTCGGGGCCCGAGATCTTAATCTGAATTTTCTTAACATAATCCCCAAAGGATTGTCTTTCGCTCATTTGATCCATCCACCCAATCCGGGAAAACTTTTTTAAATTAGGAAGTCCAAAATTTTCTCTTACCGAAAGCTCCAGGACCAAACCTTGTTCTTTCCGGTCCTCGGTGAGCAGGCAAATTCCTGCTTTGATCGCATCCTGCGGGTTACTAATCTGCAATTCATTTCCGTCCAATTCGATCGTTCCGCAATCTCGTGAGTCTGCTCCAAAAAGTAAGCGGACGGTTTCTGTACGACCTGCTCCGACCAGTCCAGTCAAAGCCAGAATTTCTCCCGCAGAGACTTCGAGAGATATTCCTTTTACGCGATTACCACGAGATAAATGACTCGCCCGCAAACGGACATTGCCAATCTTTCTTTTTCCGGTTGGAAACTCCGCATCCATCGATCGGCCAACCATCAATTCAATAATTTTGCCCCGGTCCAGATCCTTCCGTTGCAATTCTCCGACCCTCGCCCCATCTCTCATTACCACCGCACGATCTGCCAGCCTCTCNACCTCCTCCAACCGGTGGCTCACATACACAATGCCAATTCCCTGAGCTTTTAGATCATCGACCAATTTATAAAGCTGTTCAACTTCCTGGTTGGTCAGGGCAGCACTTGGCTCGTCCATAACGAGAATCCGGGCATCCCGAACCAGTGCTTTGCCGATCTCCACCAGTTGCTTTTCTGCAATGGTCAGATCCTCACAACGACGATCCGGATCGATCTTGGCTCCAATTTTCTCCAGAATGACCTTGGCCCGGTCGCCCTGTTCACCCTGCCTCACCACCCCGTAATCGTTGGGTTCAATCCCCAAAAACATATTTTCCGCCGCACTCAAACCTGGGACCAGATTAAATTCCTGATAGATAATTGCGATCCCTGCGGCAAGGGAATCGGTTGGCTTGTCAAACGATACTTTTTCCCCNTTTAATTCAATCACTCCCCCATCCGGACGATGGGCTCCACCCAGAACTTTGATCAGGGTGCTCTTGCCAGCCCCATTTTCTCCAAGCAAAGCCACACATTCTCCACCGGATAATTCAAAATCCACACTTTTCAATGCATGCACACCCGGGAAGTGCTTATCTATTGATCGCAAAGTTAGAAAACGATCCATCCTTCAGACTGAAGAGTTCAAAGTGTCAAGAAAAGCGGCGTGCCTTACCCCAATATCTTTTTTCTAATTTCGGCGGCAGCTTCGATGCAAATCTTTCCAATTTCTTCAAACCGTTCGGTTGGCATCCGAAAAGCAGGACCAATTGTTGTGATCGAGCCCACCGGATATTCATAATCATCAAGAATTACCGCCGACACGCAATGAATGCCCGCCAACCCTTCTGCCAAGTCGACCCCGTACCCGCACCCACGAACCTTCTCGAGTTCTTTTTTTAGGGAAGTTGCCGTGGACAAGGTCGTTGGGGTAAACTTCTTAAGAGTCACCTCCTGCAGATAAGATTGAAACTCCTCCTCGGGTAGCTCGGCAAGAATTGACTTCCCGGGGGCACATGAATAACAAGGCACCCGCATTCCCACTTTCCCGGAAACTTTAATCGGTTGGTCTGATACGCACTGTTCAAGAATCAGGCATTTGGCCTCAGTCATCACCGCTAACTGCGTTGTTTCTCCGGTTTGATCCCGTAGACTCCTTAATGCATCCCATGCGCACATTGTCAGGCTCTTATCATTCACCTGTGGGCGGGTCAGGTCCGTTACCCTATTCGTTAAAATGAACCGGCGGTCATCTTCACGACGGTATAGCCAGCCACGCTTGTTCATGGTCTCTGTTATCCTTCCCACCGTATTGACTGGCAGGGACAAGGCACGGGCGATCTCACTTGCGGATTTTCCTTTGCGAAACCTACCCAGGTATTCTAGGATTGCCAGTGTCCGCTCAGTGCTACGGGATGCAGCTTGTTCACTCACTGCGATGGATTGGCCTGATTTTAACTGGCTCATTATTCTAAGGTCGGATCTTTCAGACCATCCTCCTGTTTAAAAAGTTCGGTTGGAATCAGCACCTCGCTGGGTACCTCCTCCCCATTAAAGTAGGCCATTATTAATTCAACCGTCCTCACGCCAATCTTATCTGGAAACTGCACGGGGTCGGCATAAATTTTCCCTTCTTTGATTGCCTGTTTTCCTTCAGGCTGGCCATCAAATGCCACAATTTTCACCTGCTCTTGCTTGCCTGCTTTTTCCAGCGCGGCTCGCGCCCCAAGGGCTGATGGATCATTGATTGCAAAAATTCCGGCAAGATCCGGGTGGGCCTGCAAGGTGTCCTCAGTCACCTTGTAGCCTTCATCCCTCACCCCTCCGCCATCAAGTTCAGNGACCACCACGATCTTTCCTGTCTCTTTGCCTTGGTTATGGGCATTGATAACTTCCTTGAANCCCTGCACCCGTAACTGGCAGGAATTCGCCTGCGGGAAATGCACCACCAAGACCTTCCCGCCTTCATCACCAAGGGCCTCGATCATCGCTTCACCGGCCAGTTTGCCNCCNTGTAAATTATCAGATCCCACATGGCTGACCACTTCCGCACCCTCGGCCACACATTTTAAATCACAGGTAAAGACGGGAATCCCCGCATCATTGGCTTTCTTAATCGCGGCTCCCGTTGATATCCGNTCACAAGGATTAAGGACGATTGCCGCCACTCCCTTAGTTAGAAAATCATCAATCTGGTTGGCCTGTTTCTGAACATTACGGTTACCGTCCACTACAATTACATNATATCCATGTTTGGCCGCCTCACTTTTTATATTCTCTGCAATCACCGAAAAGAAAGGATTTCCCAAAGTTAAAACCGATACCCCAATGGTTCCTTTCCTTGCCGTTTCNTTCNCNTCATCAGTGGAGCCATCCCCTTCTCCTCCGCAANTGGAGAACATAAAAATGGATATAAACAGAAATGTATTTATAAAAAGATAGAGACGTCGTTTCATAAGTATTGTAGG
>NHCX01000083.1 GCA_002168015.1 Verrucomicrobia bacterium TMED44 | reverse complement strand
CCAAATGAAGTATCCGGGATTGAGCCCTATGCATGGTGGAACTTTGAAGACGATGCATCCGAGCAAACTGGCCGCTTTCCCCATCATGAATTGAGAATCGGGGCAAAAGTTGAAAACGGAAAACTGATGCTTCATCGAGGTGCTGTCCTGATTGCGGCAAAATCCGAGGAGATCGCGAGAAGAAGTAGTCAGGTTCCCCTACTGGATGTACCCTACATCCCTGAAACTCCTATGATGCCAAATGATCCACCCGATAACTGGCCCATTTTTCATCTTTTCCATCCGGATAAAGATCTGGGTGCTCCCTATGACCCAAATTCTGCAATTCACTACAAGGGTCGGTATCATCTCCACTACATTTACAGAAATAGGGCGGGAATCTCTTATGCACATGTTTCAAGCACTGACATGGTACAATGGAAATGGCATCCGACCGTACTCGTTCCTCAGGTGAACCGTCACGGGATGTTCAGTGGCACGGCTTTTCTCACCAAGGAAGGTAAGCCTGCTCATGCTTACTGCGGTTGGGGTTCCAATCGAAATTGGATACAGTATGCCCTCGATGACAACCTTGACAAATGGAGCGAACCGGTGGTCATGATTCCCAGAGATGATACGGGTAAATTAATGGTGAATGAGCCTTATTTTGACCCCGATGTCTGGATAATGGATGGGTTGTATTACGGATTGAATGGACGTAGCAGCCATCAGTCACCACTAATTATGAAGTCGGAAAATCTCAAGGACTGGGAGCACATTGGCGAACTTCTTCATCCTGATTTTGATGAGGAAAAGCTGGGAGTCAAAAAAGAGGAAGATATCTCGTGCCCCAACTTTTTTAAGCTAGGTGATAAATGGGTCCTTACCTGCATAAGTCACAGGTTGGGCTGCCGATATTTCATTGGTGAATTCAAGGATGAACAATACTTACCAGAATATCACGCGGTTATTGGAGGAAACAGTCGCAGATATTTTGCACCTGAATCTTTGGTGACTCCGGATGGACGAAGGGTGAATTGGAGTTGGTTTATTAATGGGAACAATAAAGATAACCGTGGCACCCAGTCTCTTCCCACTGAAATGAGATTGAATGCCAATGGTCAAATGCGGTTCCGTCCAATCAAGGAACTGGAAGCTCTTCGCTACGCAAAGAAAGACAAAAACATGATTAAAATCAAGGAACATTCTTCTTTGTTAATTGATGAAATAAAGGGCGATCACTGTGAAATCGAAGTAGTTGTTACTAATACTGGAAACAGCAGTTTTGGAATTGATGTCTTATGTAATGATGAAGGAAAGGATGGATTACGAATTAAGGTAAATCGAGATAAAGACCTGCTTGAGGTCGGAGATCAGAATGGTGACTTTACCCTACATCAAGATGAGCCATTATCCCTGCGAATTTTTGTGGATGCAGGATTGATCGAAGTTTTTGCAAATGAGAAACAAGTTGTGATGGCAGATAAGAAAAGAGTAGCAGGTTCCAAAATAGAAGATCGAGTTGTCCTCTTTTCAAGCGGGTCCGCTCTTGTCATTGATCGTCTTACCTTTTGGAAAATAAAATCAGCGTATAATTAAATCAGGCACTTTCTGCATACCCTTTTTATTCCTTTTCAAATGGGGCGATTTAAATTTTGGCTAATGGTGAGAATTCGCAATTAAATCATCTCCTCACAAAATCTTTTGAGAGTTTTGGTAACTTGAGTTGGTGGCCATTGAAGGTATTTGATCTAGTTGAGGAGCAAACTACGGGTGGGCATGGCAGAGAGTATAAAAAAGGAAATATTCCCTCATCCTTCAGAATCTACTATTGATCATTTTTAAAAATGCACAAGCCCTCTTTCCCCATTACTAAAACCAAAATTTAATTAAGTTTTTTGTATTTATGAAGGAGTTCTTTAAGAATATGGCATTTTTCAGCAGGATATCGGCTGAGACGATCCTGATGTTCATTAGCGCTGCGGATAAAGCTAGTCAAAGGCAGGATTTCAACGGCGATACGGTGTTCATCTTTTCTTGATTTAATAAATTCTTTGGCCTCGTGCAAATGTTCAGGGATTTGGCTGTAAACTCCAGTTCGATACTTTTTACCGGTATCGGGTCCCTGTTGATTGATGCTGTATGGGTCTATGATTTCAAAAAGGTACTCAACCAAGCGGGCGACAGGCACTTTTATCGGATCAAAAACAGTCCGGACACATTCGGCATAGCCATGGTACTTTCCATCTAAAGAATGAGAGGTTCCATTTGCCCTGCCCGCTTCCGTGGAAAGAACTCCTGGTAAATGGCGAACGAATTCCTGAACTCCCCATAAACATCCGCCTGCTAGATAAATTTCTTCAGTGTTGGGAAAGGAATTTTTCATATGTAGATATTCTGTTTTTAATTTAGTATTTGGACAAATGGAAACATGATTGTTAATTTTAAATAAAATTTTTGTTAACGATTGAAATATCAGCTTAAGAATGATTGAAAGGCTTAATGTTAACCCGATTCTTTTTTATTGCTTACTATTCAAGCGTTTTTGTTTCTACGAGCTTTGCTCAAAAAGAAAGCAATGCATCAAATATAAGTATTTTGTCATCCCTTACCATTATGGGGAAGGAGACCGCCAACCAACGTCCGGTCACCACTTATGAAAGTCCCATTTCCAACTTGGATTTTGATCCACGCGTTGACATGCAATCTCGCAATATGGCAGAGGCACAGGGTGATTTGAGCATAAGAGGAGGGACTTTTGAGAATACTGGAGTGCAAGTAGGTAGTGCGACTTTGCTCGATCCCCAAACGGGGCATTACACTACAGAACTACCTATCGCTCCGGAAATGTTGGGTGAACCAAAAGTGCTCACTGGGGCGGATAATGCTCTACATGGATTTAACAGCAGCGTAGGCACGGTGTCTTATTCTCTGAGCGAAATCATCAAGGGAGGAAGTTTGACAGTCGGTGGTGGTGATCATGACCTTAATTTTCAGCGCATTCATAACGCAATTACCAGTATGTATGGAGATTCGAAAGATTGGATATGGGGTGCGGAAATCGAAGGTTCCCGATCCGAAAGTGATGGCACTCTTGCATTTAGTGATCATTCTTTCGATCGAACATCCGGTCGTATTCAACTACTTGGGCCTGATTCTCAAACCAATGTGTTTGCGGGATATCAGCACAAGAAATTTGGGCAGTACGGAATGTACACGGGTGATCTTTATGCCGCCTTTAACCCCTATGAGTTTGAGAATATCAAAACCCGTCTTTTCCTTTTTAACCATCGGGTGGATTACGGGAATGATAGCGTTTGGGAAACAACTGGGTACCATCGAAGAAATAGTGATCATTATTACTTTAACCGCTTTTCTCCTGATCAAAGGTTTATTCACGAGGGAAAAGTAATTGCTCTGAGTATGAAGGGTTTACACAAATTTGATCAAAGGATTGCACTTGGTTATGCTATCCAATCAACATCCGATGAAATTGAATCNACAACCCTAATGAATTCTTTCACTAGTCGCAACTACAGGAAAGTAAGTTTGCTGCCCGAATATCATTACCAAGTAGCCAGAGGTGATAATTTCTGTTTTAAAGCAGGAGTATCGTGGGAGGATACGAACAGAAACGATGGGCGGGTTTCTCCCATAGCTGAATTTTCACGTCTAAGGAAGAACGACGCTGGTGGCTCGGAAAAAGTTTACATTTCTTATGCAGAGAGTGTACAATTTATTGGATACGGAGCGATTGGAGGTAGCGGCGGTCTTTTCCAAAGTAATCGCGATCTCAGCGAGGAAACTTCAAGAAACCTTGAGGTTGGGTATCAACTTGAGAACAAATTGTGGACTTTACGTGCAGCTNTATTTCATCGTTGGGACGATGATTTGGCGGATTGGACTTATGTGGGAACAGGGGCAAGATCAGCGGAGAATGTAGACATTGAAACTGTTGGTTTTGAAATCATTGCATCCCGCGAATGGGAACATTTTCAAGCCATTGCAAGTTATGGCTATCTCAAAAAGGAAGAGGATTATGGAAACCTTTCTATAGATGGAAGTTTCTACGCTCTTAATTTTCCAGAACACCGGGTAACTTTCGGCCTTATTTGGGCCCTTATCGATTCTATTGAAATCAGAATCGATAACGAGTGGAGAGATCAACGCAAAAATGATCTAAGGAAAGGTCCAGACGATTCATTTTACAGCCATTTCGCTGCTAGTTACTACCCATCGCTCATCGATGACATTGAGCTTTTTCTTGCCTATGATAAGCCATGGGATGAAGACTTCCAGGATATTCCAGGTACACCCGGTCGAGGGGATCAGTTTTCCTTGGGGGCTACCTATAGTTGGTGATTATACAACCCTTCGGTTGGGTAAAATAGTTAGGTAGGCAGGTTAATGATCTATCTCGCAACTGTTTCTCTCCTTTGGGCGTTCTCCTTCGGACTCATCGGTAGTGCCCTCTCTGGAGTAGATTCATTCTTCGTTGCCACGGTGCGCTTGGGCTGTGCCACTTTGNTCTTTATTCCTTTTATACGGTTGAAGGAAATTGTT
This sequence comes from Verrucomicrobia bacterium TMED44, assembly GCA_002168015.1. Classification (GTDB taxonomy): domain Bacteria; phylum Verrucomicrobiota; class Verrucomicrobiia; order Opitutales; family Seribacteraceae; genus Seribacter. The sequence continues at coordinate 6,686 of NHCX01000083.1, read as the reverse complement.
CAGATTGACCGATTACGTCTGCTCCTGATCGGGAGTGTCCAGTTTGGGGTCATGTACGCCTGTTACATGAGAGCTTTTCATTACCTGCCATCTCACTTGGTGGCTATCTTTTCCATTCTCACGCCCTTNTATGTGGTTTTGATTCACGATCTGCACAAAAGAAGTTTCTCTTCCCGATACTTACTTGCTGCCCTGCTTTCTGTGTTGGGTGCTGCGGGAATCAAGGCAAAGAGCATACCCTCCGGGGATTTTTGGATTGGGTTTGGTTTAATGCAGATGGCTGGGATCGCTTTTGCGTATGGACAAGTTGCATATCGGGACTGGAAAAGAAAACATTTACAAATAAAGGATCGTGCCGTCTTTGCACTTCTCGCTATGGGTGGAACCATTTGTGCGGGAATCGCTAGTTTCTTTCTTTCCAACTGGAGCACTTTGGAGGTAGGGAACGATCAGTGGAAATCTATTTTTTACCTCGGGTTTNTTGCTTCGGGGCTTGGCTTTTTTCTTTGGAATAAAGGAGCCAGCCAAACGAACCCTGGGATCATCGCTGCTTTCAATAATGCAGTCGTGCCTTTAGCTGTTATTTGTTCCTTATTTGTCTTTGGAGAGATTAATTCTNTGGGAACAGAGAACTTGCTGAGGTTGATTGCGGGTAGTGCCTTAATTTTAGCGGCNATAGTAATATCCAAACCTCTGTCTAAGCCCGTGAATTGATTAATCTGCGGTATGGCTTGATTTAGTAGGTTATCCACATCAATAAAATTTGGAATATAGTAGCTGATACAATGAAGTTATGGTTGATGATGGAACAGATGATCGCAATTGATATGTACTACATTTGTGTATCATGGAGGGACTGACCGGTAAATGATTTCTTTTTTGTTTTTAATAGCCGGATCTAGATGGCTGAAGAAAGGCATTAATAGAAGTTTATTGGCAATGATCACATTTATGTAGGTTCTCCAATCCGTGCGCCATTTGCACGGCATGCGGATCCTTTCTTACTTTTATGGGATTCACGGCAGTAGGATTGGAATATTTGACGGAGGGGTTGAGCCTGAATTTTTTAGGCTATTTTGTTAGGNTGTTGAGTTATCTTTAGGGGAATGAGTTTTTTCGAGCAGATGATTTTATGATTAATTTTCTGCAACGATAAGCTTTTCCTACAGAATATTAATTCATAACACCTTATCTTGGGTGCAATAATGTAGGCATGAACAATATATTTCTAAAAAATTCCTAACTCGAACAGGAAAAAGTTTGGTGAACTAGTTTCTTCTAGAAGAACTTTAGTGTAAATCTTTTACAGTATGTGTAGTTTGGTCATACAAAGATGTTCAAATTTAGCACTCGATGTTGATTCCATTAAACTGATTAGTTTTTCAATCATCTCGTTTACTGGTACCTCGATTGTGCATGTAGGGAACTTGAGGAATTCAATTGAGTCAATCTTGTCAAAACCAAGAACCTGCAGGTCACCCGGAATCGCAATGCCCTGCTCATCTAAATATTGGGCAACACCTTGGGNAATTCCATCGGAAAAAGTAACTAAATAATCAAAGTTCGAGTCTTTAATTTGCGGCAAAAGTTCATGGGCAAGCCTTCGTCCTAATAAAAATGGATTTTCTCTCAATTTCCCTCCTTGAGGATTTGGGTAAGTAGTCACTTTCTTAAGTTTTGATAGCAACTTTTTGGTCTTCGAGCTTTTCTTAATGAAAGAATGGATTTTTTGGTCTATTAACAGGCTTCCCTGTTCTTTTTTGAGTAGGTAATTAATAAATGGGACATAGGCATCAGGTCTTGAAAAGCCGATTAAATGTCCTCCGCACTGCAATAGGTTTTGAGCAACTTTTGGAGAGTGAACATGAAAAGGAAAATTGTAAAAGAAGTGAGGGACTGCAGTAAGGAATGGGGTTAAAGATTTTTCCCGCAAATCTAACTCACCGAAATTGGGAAGCATGGGGCTCAAGATAATGATTATACTTTCGACGCGATGCCCCATCATTTCTTTGACTGATTTGCACAGCTCTCCTTCCTTGCTCATGTGTATTTCGACCGACTTTTCGGAACTTAAAAAATAATGGTTTAGTTTCTCAAGTGCAGTGGACGTATGAGAATAGAGGGGACCGTGACAAAGAATTCCGATTCGTTCTTGTTTATTTTTTTTAAGTGATATGGCTGTACGGTTCGGGACAAAACCGATTTCATGCATCTCCTTGCTTATACGGTCGTATGTGGCCTGAGAAATTCTCTTTTCTTTCCAGTTCTCGTTGATAATAGCAGAAATGACCTGCCGCGATGTACCCGTTTTTTTGGCCAGGTCTGATGTGGAATAATACTTGGCTTTCATCATTCTTTAAACGAAAGTATTAAGAGATCTATATCATACCCCACAAAAGGAGGAGAAACCTCCATCTACAGCGATAACCGTGCCCGTTACGAATGAAGATGCATCCGACAAAAGGTAGTGGATTGCCCCATAAACTTCTTCCTGTTTTCCGAAACGCTTAAAAGGTGTTTTGTTGATCACTTGCTGACCGCGTTTCGTAAAAGTACCATCTTCGTTGGTCAATAAGGCTTTATTCTGTTTGGAAATAAAGAAACCGGGTGCCACGGCATTAACCCTGACCTTGTCCCCGTACTTGAGTGCCATTTCGGTGGCCATCCAGCGGGTGAAGTTATCGATTGCTGCTTTCGCATTCGAATAGCCAAGAACCCGGGTGAGGGCTTGCGTTGAGGACATGGAGGAGAAATTGATTACGCAACCGGTGCCCTGCTCTTTGAAGGCTTTACCGAAAACTAGGGTTGGGACGACGGTACCTTTAAGGTTAAGATCCATGACTTTACTGTAATCCTTAAGATCAAGGTCGAAGATTTCTTTATCCGGTCCGATGGTGGCTCCAGGCATATTTCCTCCAGCTCCGTTGATTAAGGCATCCACTCTTCCAAATTTATCCACCACGTTGGAATACCCGGCTTCCAGTCCCTGTTCATCAAGGACATCACAGGTAACCCCCATGCAATCTGGGGAAATGGCTTCTGCTTCAGTGATGGCTTTATCCACTCTTTCCTGATTTCTGCCAAGATACACTACTTTAGCTCCGTTTTTCTGGAGATATTGAGCAGCACCGCCAGCTAAGATTCCGGTGGCTCCGGTCACTACAATTACTTTTCCGCTAACATCAAATAATTCGTTCATACTAGTATAATAGTTGTTTGTTTTATCTTATGACACGGGCTCCTCCGCCGCTCATAATTTTTTCCACATCACTAAGGGTGGCCATAGATGTGTCGCCAGGGGTGGTCATGGCCAAGGCACCATGGGCTGCTCCATAATTGACAGCCTTGTCCCCATCGTGCCCCTGGAGGAAACCATAGATTAAGCCAGAGGCAAAGCTGTCGCCCCCGCCTACCCGGTCCATGATTTCCAATTCTGGACGATGAGTCGCTTCATAAAAAGTACCGTTTTCCCAGCAGATGGCTCCCCAATCATTAATGGTGGCGGTTTTTACGCTTCTTAGTGTTGTAGCAGTTGCCTTGAAGTTGGTGAAATCGGCCACGACTTGGTTAATCATATTCTTGAACTTATCGACTTCGATATTGGAAATATTTTCGTCTACACCTTCGACTTCGAAGCCTAGACATGCGGTGAAATCTTCTTCGTTACCAATCATGACATCCACATTTCGTGCGATTGCCCGGTTGACCTCCTGGGCCTTTTGAATCCCACCGATTGATTTCCATAGGGATGGGCGATAATTTAAATCATAGGAGACCACCGTGCCATATTTTTGAGCCGACTGCACCGCTTCGGCAGTAACTTCTGCGGTGGATTCCGATAGAGCCGCAAATATCCCCCCTGTGTGAAACCAGCGAACCCCTTGCTTGCCGAAAATATCGTCCCAATCAAAATCACCTGGTTTTAGCTGGCTTGATGCAGTGAGTCCGCGATCAGGCACTCCGACGGCTCCGCGAATCCCAAAACCACGCTCCGTGAAATTGAGTCCGTTCCTTACTTCTCTTCCAAGTCCATCGTATGGCGACCATTTGATAAGTGAGGTATCAACCCCTCCTTGCATAATAAAATCTTCAATTAACCGTCCGATCTCATTATCCGCAAAGGCACTAGCAACCGCGGTTGTCAGACCAAAACATCTTCGTAGCCCACGGGCCACATTGTATTCCCCTCCCCCTTCCCAGGCTTTGAATTCTCTGGCCGTACGGATCCGGCCTTCTCCAGGATCAAGACGCAGCATAATTTCTCCAAGGGAGATCAGATCATATTTACATTCAGATTGTGGACGAAGGGTAAGGCTCATGATTTAGCTTTCTTTGGTTTCTTTCTTAAATTGTTCTAGGTCCCAGATTGGGTGCCCGCATTCATTGGCGATTTTATTAAATCCCAAGATTTCATTTTCGGAGAACAGCAGTCCTTCGGCTTTCTTTGTCCGTTCAGCGAATTCAGCTTCGAACTGTCCGGGGATAATGCAGTCACTGTTTCCTCCGGCGAGGATATCATCCAGGATGACTTTGATATTTTCTTGCTGCGTCCTCCCGAAAGCAAAATTTTCGGAACTGATGGCATCCGGGTGGATAACCTGGAAGTAAAAGTTGGGTGTATGCTTATCCCCATCATCCAAATGGTCGCTTCGCAAGGTGGGCTTGGATGCACCGATGAAGCCGGCCACAATCTCATTGATGAGGGATAGCCCATAACCCTTATGGGCTCCAAATGGTTTGAGGGCGGAGACTTGATGCGGATCCAGGGTTTCTTGTCCATCTTTATCGACGGCTGCACCTGGAGGAAGTGATTTCCCTTCCCGTTTTAATTGCTGTACCCGTCCCATAGCGATGACAGAGGTAGCCCAATCAATCACAACCGGAAACCCAATGGATTCGGTGGTTGGGAAGCCCCAGGAGTGTGGGTTGGTGCCAAGAGTAGGCTCGCTTCCCATGAAGGGAACCACTTCAGTAATTGAAGCCGTGCAATTGGTGTAGGCAATGTATCCACGTTTAGCGGCATCCATCACATACCCACCGCCCCAGAGGTAGTGAAAAGCATGATCGACTGATACCTGGCCAATTCCGTACTGATCGGCTAATTCAATGCAGCGGTCCATGGCCTCATAGGCAGTGGCCTGCCCCAATTTATACTGACAGTCCCATACTTCGGATGATGCAAAACGATTTTCCTTTTTAATGATTTGAGCAGAAGGTTTGCAACCGCCAGCCTTGGAGCCAAATAAGTCATCCAAGTGCAGGGCTTTTAAGGCATTATGTGTGCGGATTCCATGAGTGGTGGCATAAGCTGAGAATTTGGCTGCTGCGTGACATTCGGAGTCATCGAAACCACGATGCTCGTAAGCCTTTTGAACCAAGTCGTTATGGGTCTCGGTGGGTACGATATAAAATTGATCTTCCTGGGACATGTTTTTGTTTTCTAGAGATGAGATGTTAGTGGAGCCTCATTGGCCTGAGCCAGCGGTTTCTTCCCTTCCAGTGCTAGAATCAGATTTCTGGCAGCCATCGTGGCCTGCCTCTCCACAGATTCATAGGTCCTCGAACCAATGTGAGGGGTTATCACCGTATTGGGTGCTTTGAGTAAAGGATGATCAGCCGGTGGTGGTTCCACATCAAGAACATCGGTACCGTATCCACCCACCGATCCTGAATGAAGTGCAGACACCATGTCGTTGGTGTTTACGATCTCTCCCCTGGCACAGTTCAGAATAATCACACCTTCTTGCATTTTGGCAATGCTTTCCCGATTGATCATGTCTCGGGTTTCATCCGAAAGGTTGGTGTGCAGACTGATAATGTCTGCCTGATTCATGGCTGCCTCGGCTGACTCACATCTTTCGACTCCATACTTTTGCGCAAAATCTTCATCCCAATAAAGGTCAAATCCCACAATTTTCATTCTAAACGCATGGGCTCGGATGGCCACTTCCTTTCCAATTCTTCCAAGTCCAATAATAGCGATCGTTTTCCCCATGATTTCATTGCCCGTCACCCGTACCCATTCACCGTTGGCCACATGATTGGCTTCCTTGACAAGTTTCCTGAAAAGAGCAAGCATCAGGGCAAAGGTATGCTCGGCCACTGTGGTGTGGTTGACTCCCGGGCAAAAAGTGAGGGGGATTTCCTTTTGAGCGACATAATCGGTATCGATTTTATCGAGACCTATTCCGTATTTTGAAATTACTTTTAATTTCGGTAAAGATTTATCGATGACTGCCCGGGTAATATCATCATCACCGCAAAGAAAAGCATCAATGTCGCCCACAAGCTCGAGCATTCTTGATTCCGTGAGTGGACCTCGTTCGCGAATGAGATCAAAACCTGCATTCTTTAATATGTCGTGATGGGGTCCGGGGGTATCCTGGAATGATGTGGTGGTAAGAAGAACTTTCATGGTTAGCAAATGGGCAATATGCTTTACATGAGTTAAGCTCGACGTCAATTTACATCCACTATGGTTCATGAATATGTCGGATAATAAATACAATATTGGAATTATTGGGGCTGGCGTGATCGCTGATTTCCATGCGCAGGCACTCCAGGCCATGGATAATACAGAACTTGTGGCCGCCTATGCCCGCAATCAGCAGAAAGCCGATTTGTTTGCACAGAAATACGGGTGTGCCGCTTACTCGGACCTGGAGCAATTTATTCAGCATTCAGAC
>NHCX01000082.1 GCA_002168015.1 Verrucomicrobia bacterium TMED44 | reverse complement strand
TTGTAATACTTTTTCTAAAAGTGGGTCATTAAAGTCATAATCTGAACCATCGCGACGCTCCATGCATGCAGTAGAAAATCCAGAAGAGTATTTTGCTACCAGCTTTCCAAGTTGCCCGCCTACTTCCTCTCGTACCTTATTAACCTCTTTGAGCGGAGTCCCGTGATCGACCAAAATAATGAAAGGTTTGCCGGTGAATCCAGTAGTTAATCCTTTGACCACATGGTCATTGAGGGCTAAAGTGATTCGATCATCACCCTCGCGAAACAGAGTTTCTGCAATCGCATATTTCCGAGCCGGTCTGGTGCGTTTCCATTCACACAATTGAGTATTTAGCCAGTCAGTGATGGCAAGACTTGGGCCAAGAAACATAGGAATAAAGGCAAGACTCTCTACCTTTTGTTTATCAAAAGATTTAAAAAAAGACTGCATGCTCAGGGCAGGAATCCCGTTTAGTTTACAGGGATCAATTTTATGCGAATGCATGATTCCTGCAGGCAAAATAGATACCCCAGTCTTAAATTTTAAATTTTCTGCAACTTCTCGCAAAGAAAGAATCGATTCGGGTCTTAAGGATCCGTTATCCACTAAAAAATATTTTTGAAAATTCAATTTTTCCAATTGACGATGATAATGTAAGTGCGCAAATTAATATGAAATGTTTGGAATGGGAATCTAAACTAAAAATAAAGCGGGAATAGTTATTATGAAAATTAAATTGTGGATGGCAACAACACTAGTTTATTTGATCATGTCTTCAGCATGCTCGAAAAAGAACGGGCTTTCTCCAGAAGATACGGCCCTCATCAAAGGTACAGACAGGGGGACTTTCTTGGGATCCCCGGATGATTTCGACAACCTTTCAAATACTGATGAACTGTCCCCCCTAGGTGTTTCTATAAGCGGAATCGACGGCACTGATGGACTTGCACCACAAGACCCTTTTTGGAATGACCCTGATGTTTTCGCCAACGCCGAACGTCCATTTGAGCCCATCTTTTTTGGGTTTGATCAATACAGTATTGGTTCGGATGAAAGACANAAACTTCAGGATATTGCATCTTTCTTGACGCAAAATCCAGATGTAAAAATCATCGTTGAAGGGTATTGCGACTGGAAAGGCACTCCAGCGTACAACAAATCATTGGGCGACCGGCGAGCCACCAGCGTTCGGGACTATTTAACTGATCTTGGTATAGATTCGGCAAGGGTAGAAATCATCTCAATGGGGGATGAACAGGCAACACCGAATGCTGATCCAACAACATCAGGTTTGGAACGAAAAGCCCATTTCGTTATTCTTAGAAATTCTTAATTGTAATGAACCTGATAATGAAAGGCTTCGCTTTACTTGCAACGACTGCCTTAATTGTTCTTTCCTCCTGCTCAAAAAAAGCAGATCCTGACACTTCACTATTTCGTAACTCAGGAAACAACCTTCCTTCCGCTAGTGCTGACGGCTTTAATAGCGGTACTGAAGATGATTTATCTCTTGCCGGCGACCCGTTGCTAGGTTCTGTAAATAACGATTTACTCGCCCCAAGAAGTGATGCATTGGATGCATTCAGTGATCCTTTAAACACAACTCGCCCTTTCGAATCCGTATATTTTGGATTTGATCAGTATAACATTAATTCTTCAGAAAGGGAGAAATTAGTTGAAATAGCCGAGTTTTTGCAGACTAATCCAAAAGCAAAATTACTGATTGAAGGCTATTGTGATTGGAAAGGAACCCCTGCTTATAACAAGTCTTTAGGTGATCGACGGGCAACCACAGTTAAATCCTACCTTACTGATTTGGGCGGAGATCCGGCTAGAATTGAAACGGTTTCAATCGGAGATGAAAGTGCGATTCCCAATGCAGATACAAATCAAGCTCGGTTAGACCGAAGAGCCGCATTTGTTATAACCAAAGGAATATAAAAATATTTTAAGAGTTTGGGGAACTACTTTTTCTCATCTCCAAGTCTAACAAAGAAATTTTCGAATGCGGCAATCGCCCGTTCCATTATTTGAAGATTAAAGCTTTCGTTAGGAGCATGAAGATTATCTTCATTTGTAAAGAGACCAAGCATGAGAGCTTCAAGACCAGCAACTTCCTGCAAATCCCTGATAATCGGGATACTCCCGCCTTCGCGTAAATAAATAGGTCGATTTCCAAATTGCTGATCCACGCAATCTTCGATCAGAGAAAAAGCCTTTTTCATCAAAGCAGTTTCCTCACCACTCGAGCCTGGTTTCCCAGGAGGAATAACGACATAAGGATCTCCTCCTCCCTTTAATTCAACTTCTACCCGAATCGAAGCAGGACAAGCAGATTCTAAAGCTTTTCGAACTTTCTCAGCAATATCATAGGATTTTTGATTCGGTACTAGACGACAGGTAATTTTGGCAAATGCTTCGGAAGGAATTACAGTTTTAGACCCTTCTCCCTGATAGCCTCCTCCCAGTCCATTAAATTCCAAAGTGGGGCAGAAACGAATTGCTTCCAAAGCAGAATATCCTGGTGGTGGGGATAATGAAGGAACACCTAAGAAGTTCTTGTACTCATCTTCATTGATTGGAAGTTTGCTCAATTCGCCCTTCTCCCACTCCTGCGGATCAACTACTTCATCATAAAATCCAGGTACAGCTACCCTACCGGATTCATCATGTAAAGATGAACAGATTTGAACCAGTGCCTGCAGAGGATTTAATAGTGCACCACCGTGAACGCCTGAATGTAGATCCTGTTTGGGTCCAATAAATTTGACTTCCAACGCAGTCAATCCGCGGAGTCCTGTGGTAATCACAAGCTGATCGGGCCCGGGGCTGCCGGTATCAGATACCAAAAGCATATCACCCATGAGCTGTTCTTTCCTATCTTCTAAAAATGGACGAAAACTTGGACTGCCGATCTCTTCCTCTCCTTCGATCAGATAGGTAATATGCAGGGGAAGATCGGGATTTTGTTTCAAGGCTCGATGTAAGGCAACCATATGTACAATTTGAGGCCCCTTGTTATCTGCTGCTCCACGCCCAAATAATCGCCCTTCCCTCTCGGTCGCATCAAAGGGGTCGGTTGTCCATAAATCTAAGGGATCAGGGGGTTGAACATCATAGTGCCCGTAAATGACTAGCTTGGGCCAGGAAGGATCTCCTCTGGTACCAAGTAAAACAGGATGAATAGGAGTTTCTATGGTTTCTACTGAAAAACCAAGTTCCTGAAGTCTTGCAGTAGCAAATTCACGGGCACCTGCTACCCCAGCAGAAAAATTTGAATCAGCCGAGACACTCGGATAACGAACATACTCAGTAAGTGCCTGTATCGGGTAATCTAAAATATCGGTCATGGGTTTGGGGTTTCTCCTCTTGCTTTTTTAGCATTGCGGTAAATTGTCATGGCATAAGGCATCCTGGAACGCAAATACTCAATCCTTTTTCCGGAATCTGGATGGGTAGATAAAAACTGAGGCATTCGCCGGCGACTATTACTTTTCATTTTTTTCCAGAAACTAATCGAAGCACGAGGATCATAGCCGGCTTTTGCTGAATAAATTAGTCCCAAATCGTCAGCCTCTCTTTCCTGAGCACGACTAAATGGAAGAACCGCACCGACGGTCGCCCCAACTCCATAGGCACCTCTTGCCAAGGCTCGATCATCAGAGCTTTTATTACGCATCGCAGTGTCTAAAATAATGCCTCCCAATACAACCCCCACTCCTTGAGTCATCCTCTTATTACTGTGACGCTTAGCCACATGAGCTACCTCGTGACCAATAACTGCTGCAATTTCATCCTCGTTTCCTCCAGCCAACTCTATCAGACCTGAATTGACTCCGACTTTCCCTCCAGGCATGGCAAATGCATTAGGCTCCTTTTTTTCAAACACCACAAATTCCCATTCTGTCCCAGGGACATCAACATCAGCAATTTTAGTAATCCGTCGCCCTATCCGATCGATCATTTCTTGATGCTTGGAGTTCTTGGAAACCGACTCCTTTTTTTTCATTTGGGAAAACTGAGCCTTTGATTGCTTAGCCAGTCTCTTGTCCGACATCATAGCTGCACCACATCCAGAAAACCAAAAGGATAAAGGAAAAGTGCCAAGTAAAAGAAACGGTACAAGTCTTCTAATTTTCATGTCTTTAAATCAGATTATTTTCACTTGTCTGCCACTCAACTAAAAACAACTCTTTATCTAATGTTTAAAATGGCGGGTACCGGTAAAAATCATGGCCATATTTCTTTCGTTTGCCGCCTCAATAACTTCCTCATCCCGAACGCTACCTCCCGGCTGTATAGCAGCAGTTGCCCCAGCCTCTGCAGCCGCAATCAGACCATCCGCAAAAGGGAAAAATGCATCCGAAGCGATTGTAGCCCCTTCGAGCCCGAGAGAGGCTTCGCCTGCTTTCCATACCGCAATTCTTGAACTGTCCACTCTTGACATCTGACCTGCCCCGACTCCGAGAGTTCTTTCGTCACCGGAGTACACAATCGCATTGCTTTTTACATGNCGTACGACTCGCCATCCAAATAGCATCGATCTCATTTCCAAATCAGTGGGCTGTCTCTGACTGACTACCTCGAAACTTTTAGGATTAATCCTTTTTTGATCTCGATCCTGTACCAGGAGTCCACCTGGGATTGTTCTGATTTCTTGGAGAGTTTCTGGACCAAAACCGACCTTCGAAACCAAAAGCCTCAGGTTCTTTTTCTTAGAAAACAAGCTCAGGGCTTCCGATGTGAACCCTGGAGCAATAATAACTTCACAGAAAATCTCCGCAATTTTTTCGGCTAAGTCAATGTCCAAGGTATTGTTGACTACGATTATCCCTCCAAAAGGAGCCTGTCTATCTGTAGCGAATGCTTTTTCCCAAGCGTCGCCTAAAAGATCAGCGCTAGCCACTCCGCATGGATTTGTATGCTTCAGAATTGCCACGGTGGGGCGTTCAAACTCTCCAATAAGGTAAGCAGCTGCAGAAATATCGATGATGTTATTGTAGCTTAACTCTTTCCCCTGTAATTGCTCAAAATAATCAAGGAAGTCTCCATACAAAGCAGCTTGTTGATGAGGATTCTCTCCGTAGCGAAGGCTCATCGCTTTATTTTTCTCCAAGTTCAAACTGGCTGGAAATCCAGAAATGGAATCAAGATCAGGCTCAGATTGTGCCTCTTGAGAAGAGAGGTATCCACGGATTGCAGCGTCATAAGAGGATGTTCTTGTAAACACCTTCAAGGCAAGTTCTTTTCGCAAACTAAGCCCATCCTTTTTTTGTATCATTGAATGCAGGACCCGAGTGTAGTCACTGGGATCACAAATTACCGTAACATGTCTATGATTCTTCGCTGCACTCCTCAACATCGAAGGCCCACCAATATCAATTTGCTCAATGGCTTCACTAAATGAAACATTTGCCCGCGCAACAGTGTCTTCAAAAGGATAGAGATTGACCACCACCAAATCAATCATATCGATACTGTATTTTTCCGCAGACTCCATGTGGGTTCGATTATCTCGCAGGCAAAGAAGCCCACCGTGAACTTTGGGATGCAAAGTCTTAACCCGACCATCCATCATTTCGGGGAAATCGGTGTGCTCGCTCACATCTGTTACTTTTATTCCATGCTCTCGAAGGAGTTTGGCAGTTCCACCTGTAGATAGAATAGTGTAGCCAAACTGACTGACAAGATTTTCAGCAAAGTCAGTAATTCCAGATTTATCACTGACAGATAGTAGAGCAAATTTTTGCATCTATTCCGTTGTGTACTCTAAAGCCGACGGAGCAAGCGTATTTCATTCACAAACAAAGAGAAATACCCACAGATCAAATAATCGTTGGTCTTTAAGCAATCTGCGCTATTGTAGTCATTACTCATTTTGTGAACGAAGAAAGTATAGAAATCGAAGGTCTCCATGCGTCACTGGATAAATTGGTACATCATCGGGAGAAATCAAAAGTGGAAGGGATCGATCTCCATGCCTTTATATATTTCATCAGCATATCCAACCTCTCGGTCCGAAGTGTTACACTTTTAGGAAGAAAATGGGTACTGGCCAATGATGATGGAACGAAAACGGTAGTCGAAGGTGAAAAGATCGTGGGAGAATCCCCACTTATCCCCCCGGGAGAAACTTTTTCTTACAACAGTTATCATGTTACTCATCTGCCTGCTGAGGCTTTTGGCTCCTTTCATGGAGTTGATGAGTTCAAAAATAAAATCCACATTCGAATGAAGCCCTTCCGGTTAAATATACCCGGTGATGCCACAATCGATCCGGCTCATTCATGAAGTTTACTGACCTGAACCCGCAGGGAGGGATCGGAGCCAATTGTAGTTTGTGCGAAATTGGTCCCTTCAAATTTGTCATCGATTCAGGCTTGCATCCAAAATATGCTGGCGCGGAATCCTTACCAAAACATGATGCAATCAGCAGGAATTCTCTTGATTTCATTATTCTTACACATTGCCATCTCGATCACTTGGGCAGCCTTCCACTCTTATCGAGAGAACATCCTGATGCTCCTGTTATCCTCAGTTACCCAAGCTCAATTCTTGCTCGAAGAATGCTCTCCAATTCTATTTCCGTGATGAGAAGACAAAGGTCTGAGTTGAACATACCTGAACTTCCATTTTATGGAAGAGGAGACTTGACTGCTTTATACGACAGACTGAAAACACCCCAATTACATACCCCTCTAATATTAGATAAAAACGGTCAAAAAATTGAAATTACCTTGCACCATGCTGGCCATGTTGCAGGTGCGGTTTCGGTCAGTATAAAATATAAAAGAAAAACAGTTTTCTTTACTGGAGATATTTTATTCAATGATCAAAGAACGCTCGACGGGGCTGCTCTCCCGCAAGAACCCGTCGACATATTAATTACCGAAACCACAAGAGGTGGGACGGAAACACCTATCAATCAGTCCCGGGAGTCCGAAATTGTAAGATTGCTCCAACAGGTTAACTCAACCCTAAAAAAGGAAGGCTCCGTACTTATCCCCGTTTTTGCTCTAGGCCGGATGCAGGAAATGCTTTTCGTCTTGGATGAAGCCTTCCGCAAAAAAGCAATTCCTAAGGTCCCGGTTTTCTGCTCAGGCTTAGGCATGGACCTGGTTAATCATTTTCACGAAATCTCCAAAAATACAAATCGGGTAAGATTTAACCGTAGGGTGCTTAAATCAATGGGTGCCCGCCCATTACCTAAACGGATTGATCCAGGGGTAAAACCACCCATGAACGGTATTTATCTAGTCAGCAGTGGAATGATGGTTGAAAACACACCCTCCTACAAACTTGCATCCGGGATGCTTGGTGATCCAAAAAACTCGATTCTTTTTGTAGGCTACTGCGATCCGAATACTCCTGGCGGAAAACTGTTAACCGCGAAACAATGCGACTCATTTGATTTCGATGCGGTCGATGTAGTCCAACAGATCAATGCCAAGGTCACCAAGTTTGATTTGAGCGGACATGCAAATCGCGAAGAACTGGTTTCCTATGCCCAAAAGATCTCCCCACGGGCACTGATCCTTCACCATGGCGACCCAGAAGCCCGTGAGTGGTTTAAAGAAACTTTAAAAGATGAAAATTTTAGCATTATCGATCCAGAACCTTTAAAAACTTATGACATCTGAAAGATCACCCCAATCCTCATTGGCTGAACAACTTGATCAAGCTTTTGTAAGACCTTCGGGTCGCGATGCAGATCAGTTACGTACAATTGAGTTCAAACCGGGTATTGCCCCTCATGCCAACGGGTCGATCCTCTGCTCTTTTGGCAACACACAGGTAATTTGTGCCGCTATGATTGAGGATCGCGTCCCTGGGTGGATGAGACAGCAAAAAGTAGCAGGAGGTTGGCTAACGGCTGAATATAATATGCTCCCCTACTCTACACTCTACCGAAAAGACCGTCCCAGTAGCAAAGGTAAACAGGATGGCAGGAACATTGAAATTCAAAGATTGATTGGCCGATCTCTCAGGGCAGTCCTAGACCTGAAAAAATTTCCAGATAAAACGCTTTGGATCGACTGTGATGTTTTAAGGGCAGATGGAGGCACGCGTACCGCATCTATCACCGGATCCTGGTTGGCTGCACGAATTGCCATAAATGATTTACTTAAGAGGGGGAAGTTGTCTGAAGACCCAATCATTGACCATCTTGCTGCTATAAGTGTTGGGATCTACAAGGATACCTGTGTTCTAGACTTGGATTACCCAGAAGACCGTGACGCATCGGTTGATGCAAATATCGTGATGTCCGGCCAAGGAGAATTTGTAGAGGTCCAATCTTCTGGAGAAGAAGCAACCTACTCTCGTGCACAATTAGATGAAATGTTGATTTTGGCTGAAAAAGGGATCAATGAATTAGTCGACGCACAGAAAATAGTGCTTTCTGATTATAATTCCTAACTTAATCTCCTGCATAACTTTTTCTGCCTGTTAAGATTCCTTGTACAATAAATTTTAAAATTAACACTTGCAATTAGCTTTCTTGCATAGTTTGAGTAATTTCTTCACTCATTACCCCGAAAGTTAATCATGAACATTTTACCTTCACCACTTCTCCTTTTATTTACACTCCTTTCGTCCCCTAATTTGATTTTTGGGGAAAACAACAATACTGATTTCAATGTCCTACTATTCACGGAGAGCTATCTCTCTGAAGATGACACTAAAATTAGTCAAACATTCACCGACAGTCTTTCCTCAAGTCTCGCAAATACGAAATTTGGTCTCATTCTTCCTCGCGAGATTGGTCCGACTCAACTTGAATTATACAATAATGGAATTTGGAACGAGATCAGACTGGCAAGAGAATTAAAAGCCAAAGCAATTCTTTTTGTGAATTTGAATTCTTACACCAAAACCAAAATTAAAATACCACAATTTGATAGAACCGTCATCACATTTAAACTAACCTCGAATTACAGGTTTATTTCAGCCACAGACGGTTCTTCCTACGCGGGAGAAAACTTTGAAGTAGAAAAAAAAGTACCCTTAACTTCGAAAATTGATATGACAGTCTACGGGAATGAAATCTTGCATGAGCTTATTGCAAAATCTGTTATTACCATTGCAAAATCGGTTCGTTCGTCGGAAACACTAGCCAATAAAATTAAAACCAATACTTCTCATATCGCCGTTCCCCACCCCACTTCCAAATTAGGGTCATCTGAAAGTGAAAAATTGGTGGAAGTACAAATTTCTGCCAAGCTTAAGAATATGACTATTCCAGAAATGACCGTTGGGAAGGACGGACAGATGACTCTATCCGGAAATAATCTTGAAGTAACTCCTGCTGATGCCGAAGTAGAAATAAATGGGATAGTGGTAGGGATGTGTTCCGATGTCAAAAAACTGAAAATNCCAGAAGGGTTATCAAAAATAAGGATAATAAAACCTGGTTTTGCCCCAGTAGAAAGATTGATTAATGCCTATGAAGGGTTTTCGTTATCGGTCACTTTAGAACCGACAGAGGAAGAATACAAGAAGTGGCAAGAACAACTTCGATTCCTCCAAGAAATAAAAACCGGCGAATCGTTGAATCAAAAGCAGAAACTTCTTGCTGAAGGAATGTTTGAATTTCTTAAAAATTCAAAATATGAAGTCCCAAAAGTAAATCTTAACTAAACAATATATCCATGAGGAATCTATTTTATTCTACCCTCTTATTATTTATAACGAACTTAATTGTTACAGGTCAGAAAGAGACCGTCCTTTTACGTAATATTGAGGCAACGCCATCTGTAATTTCATCCAACCCGCCTTCTCTTAATTCCTATCTAGAATCTTTACCTACCCATTTTGCAAATTACTTAAATCTGACCGGAAAATATGCCGTCGTAGAACTTTCTAGTATTTTTAAAGAATCTAATCTAGATCTAGAATTAGATCTTTCCGCAGTTTTCAAAGCCGCAGATCAAAAATTATTAAGTAAACCAAAATATATCCTTAAGTGTACTGTAACTGCCTTTGTTGAAAAACAAGTTAAAATCAGAAATCCGCTGGATGATTCAATTAAGGTTAACCGAGATATTTTTGTCTCTGCTACAATGCAGTTAATCAGTCGAGAAAATCCTGCAGATCAAAAAACATTTCAGGTTCCAGACTTTTCCGATTCTTGGGATGAAGATGTTTTCGGAACCAAATCTGGAGGAGACCTTATCCGAATTAAGAAGATTGAATCTTTTGCCAAAAAATCAGCCGATGATATGGCGAAAAGCTTTGTATCTTCCTTTGAACAAAAAATTTATTTATACGAAAAGGTAGGCGACCAATGCACTATATTGGCCGGTTACAAAAATGGAGTGCAGGTAGGGCAAACCTATGAAGTTGGTGTAGCTAAGAACATTATCCATCCAATTACCAAAAAAGTCATGTCTGGCACGACCTTTACCAGAATTGGCAAAATTAAGGTTATCAGTACCCAGGCTGATGTGGCAACTTGCCAAATTTTAGAAGATCTTGGAATAAATACTAAAGTTGAACCAGAAAAACTGCCTCTAGTCAGACTAGTTGCAGAATAAAAATATCAATTCCGCTAATTAAATTTGAAAGATAACCTAGCCTCACTCCTTTGTATATCGGGGATTCTCTGCTTTTCCTCCTGTACATCCTATCACCAAAGCACGAAAGAATTTCGAAATTCCTGGGATCTTGGAGACGAAGTCCAGGCTTTATCGTACTTAGAAAAAGCCGGGCAGTCGATCAAAGAGGGTCACGATGAAGAGCTTCTGTGGAACATGGAAATGATCACTGTTTCCCGAGCTAATCAGGCAAATGAATTAACGGATCTGCATATCGACCGTGCCAAATCCATTGCCGATGAAAATTTCGGAGGCGGATTGATTGATCCAAGCTCCAAAGGAATTGGAGAATATGTTGGACGCTTCTATGATCGTAATATGCTCGAAATTTATCGAACGATTCGGGCACTCGAAGCGAAGAATAATAACCGTGCCCAGACAGCCTTAACTGAACTTAAATTCAAGAGACAGGAAGCGGAGGAAATAAACCAAAAGCGAATTGTTGATATTGAATCAAAGGCANACGAAAGAAATGATTTAAAATATAATGAGTTCCTAGAATCCGGTGAAATTAACCAGAATGATTTAGTCAAAGAAGAAATTGCTGAAAGGTATCAGGAATTCTACAACCCTATGGGTGATTATTTGCGTTTAGTGCTAACNAATCGTGGAGGTGAACAGTTTGATTTTGGCACAAATAAAACGACCCTTGAAAAAACACTTGGAGAAGAACTGTCATTTCTAAAAGAAGAAAATAAAATCACTTCAACAGACTCCAATTCCTTTACTTATGTGTTCATCGAGACAGGGAGTGCCCCTTACCGAATGGAGAAAAAATACCGACTCCCCCTTACCCTCTTTTACAACGGAATGCCCCCNGGTGGGGTTCTTTATGTCCCTTTTGCCCTTCCTCAACTTGCTTACAGAGATGATTGTGATAGTAAATTTTCGATTCTTTCCGGTGGGCAATCAAAAGAAATGGAAACCCTCACTGATATGGATTCCGTAGTTTCNGCCGANTTTAAAGCCAAACTCCCCGGTGAAATTGCCAAGGCTCTCCTTCAAACCGTGCTTGCTGTTGCTTCTCAAGTTGTCATCGAAGAAGCAACCAAAAACCAACAGCAGGATAGTCTTGGCGTTTTATTATTTGCCACCGTGGCCAAGGTTGCAGCAGCAGAGGCGTTTACTCAAGCAGATGACAGATCATGGTATTCTCTGCCTAAACAAATTCTTGTGCAACGCATTCCTACTCCCAAAGATGGTAAAATCAAGGTCCAGTCGGGATCTTCCTCAGCGGTAGAGCTAGAGGTAAATCCCAACAATCAAACTAATTTTGTATACCTTAAATCAATCCGTCGGGGCAACCCGATCAAAGTGATAAGTTCTTTTGGGTTTAGCCAGGGACTCGCTAAAAATATGTCACTGAGTAAATTCAAACTTTTAGCCGCCAAGCATTGACATCATCCCTAACCTACCTATTTCATTCAAACATGAAATTTAACAATCTTCTGCTCTTTCTCTTCCTTTTNTCTTTTGCAGGTTGTGCAACCTACAACAAAAATCCGGTNACCACTTATGAAAGTGACGAAGATGCATCCGTCACACGAATTGCTGGAGGCGATAATAAAACCAAAAATATTGTTATCCTCAACAGCTTTAAGAATCAGGCAAACGGTAATCTTTTCGCGAAGGTAGAAGTCCAAAATCAATCAAGCAAACCAAGTATTTTTCTATACAAATTTGATTGGATTGCTGAAGATGGGTCCGTTGAAAATTCACCGATTTGGAATAACGCCACTATTAACGGCAAAGAAATTCAGACGCTTAATGCAATCGATCCACGAGGAAATGCGACTGATTTCCGTCTCTTACTCAAAGGTATCTAATTTTTCAATCTTACACTTTTCAAATTTCATGAAATTATCCCTCCTTTTATCATCCTTATCCATCTTTCTTTTCTGCAGTTGTCAAAGTGGGAAAACAATTCGAGTGGATTCCTCCCAAGTAACGGAATACAGAGACCTTACTATCAGAGACTTGGATGAAATGTCTTCCAAGATGTTTCCTAAGCTTATGCAATCAGCCCTGGCTCAATCAGTAGACACTCAGTCGCCCTCTATTGCCATTGGTCCAATGACCGCACAGATCTCAGTGGAATTCCCAGAAGCTCTGCGGATTAACCGCCTAAAGAATGTCATTACACAATCTGGACTGGCACGAATTTCTGGTTCAAATTCTTCCAGTTCATTGAACGAGTACATTCGTTTTGCTAAGTCACAACAAGGCAGGTCCAATTCTAATCTACCCGATTATGTTCTCACCCAAAAAATTTATGAAAATCGTGAATACCAACCACGCGTAATATTCAAGACTTATACATACATTTTGGAACTCGTTGATCTTAGACCAGATTCCACAAATTTGGGTAGCGTGGTGGTTTCCGAAACGGAAACAATCGTTAAACAAGTCAAAAAATAACCACGGATTCTATACATGGGTGTTTTTTTAAATTTTATTTGCTTAAACGGCTTGTTTTTGTGGGACGGTCGGTCATTATTAATTAAATGAAAATCTCTAGCTTCGCTGCACACTCCGTCAAAGCGAAACTCCAGCCTCACACAATTGAAAGGCGTGCCCTTGGCAGGTCGGATGTTCTGATCGAAATTGAATACTGTGGGGTTTGTCATACCGACCTACATTTCGTCAACAACGACTGGGGTATGACTGAATATCCGGTGGTACCAGGCCATGAAATTGTGGGCAGGGTCTCCGAGGTGGGTCCCGAGGTGGAGAAATTTAAAGTCGGAGATTTCGCCGCCATTGGGTGTATGGTAAATTCATGCGGAGAATGTTCTTCATGCAAATCAGGGATTGAGCAATATTGCCTCCAAGGCTTTTCCGCTACATACAACGCTCCAGTTAATGACCCCGGCGGTTTCACTTTCGGAGGCTATTCGCAAAGAATTGTGGCGGATGAATCCTTCGTACTTAATCTTCCTGAAAATCTTTCACTCAGTGGTGCTGCCCCCCTTCTTTGTGCCGGTATCACCACCTACTCCCCACTGCAGTATTGGACCGTCGAGACTGGAATGAAAGTCGGGGTGGTTGGACTCGGTGGACTTGGTCACATGGGAGTAAAATTCTCCCATGCCATGGGTGCCCATACCGTTATGATTACTTCCACTCCCGAAAAAGGGGAAGATGCGAAAATTCTTGGTGCCGACGAGGTTCTAGTTTCTACAGATGGATATTCGATGAATAAAGAAGTTGGAGAATTTGACTTTATTTTAAATACCATTCCGGTCGATCATAACATCGGCCCGTATATGGACTTATTGAAAGTGGACGGCACCATGTGCGTAGTTGGTGCAGTGGAACCCCTGAAACAAGTCAATGCTGCCCAGCTCATATTTGGTAGAAAAAAACTGTCTGGATCGCTGATTGGCGGAATTCAACAAACCCAGGAAATGCTCAATTTTTGTGGAAATAATAATATTGTTTCTGAAGTAGAAATCATAAAAATGGATCAAATTCAGGAAGCCTTTGAACGACTGGTTAAAAGCCAGGTGAAGTATCGTTTCGTTATCGATATTAAAAGCATGGCAAATGCGTAAAGTCTTGCCTCAGATAATTGAACAACCATAAGCAAA
>NHCX01000081.1 GCA_002168015.1 Verrucomicrobia bacterium TMED44 | reverse complement strand
TCTAACGAATTCAGAAGTAAGCGGTTGCCAACCTCGGAGGGTATGCATAGGGGAGAGAGAATGAAGATTTCATCCCTTTCTCTTCTCTACCTTGTATCCACCCTTGGCACAGTCCTGTACGGCCAGGCCGATGTTTTGCTTCCCGTGGCCAAGCCGGAAGAGGTTGGGTTGGATCCGAAAAAACTGGAAGCGGTGGATGAGAAGATGGAGGCTTTGATCGAGGAGAACCGCCTGACCGGTGGCACGGTGGTAATCGCACGGAAGGGAAAGGTGGCCCATTTCGAGACTTATGGTCTGCGAAACCGAGAGGAGGAATTACCGGTCGAAAAGGATACAATCTTTCGGATTTATTCGATGACCAAGGCGATCACTTCGGTGGCTGCTCTAATGTTAAATGAGGAAGGAAAGTTGAGTCTGGATGATCCACTTTCGAAATATTTCCCATCCCTCAAAGCAATGAAAGTGTTAGATAAAGATGAACTGGTTGAAGCAACGAGTGAGCTAACGGTGGCCGATTTACTGAGGCATACTTCAGGCCTGACTTATGCCTGGTCTTCGAATAATAAAATCAGGCAGGCACTTAAAGATGCCGGTGTACTTAACCGTGATAAACAGCTCGTGCCTATGGTGAATGGTATGGACAGGGTGCCTTTGCTTTTTCAACCGGGTTCGGACTGGGTATACGGATGTTCAACCGATGTACTGGGGGGCGTGGTGGAAGTGGCCTCGGGCATTCCATTGGATCGATTTTTAAAGGAGAGGATCCTTAAACCTCTTCACATGGAGGATACCGGGTTCTTTGTGCCGGCAAATAAAGCGGATCGGTTTGCGGCGAATTACAATTATAAGGACGGTAAGCTCACGCTGAAGGATGATCCGAAAAAGAGCCGGTATTTACAAAATCCGGCCTTCAAATCAGGCGGGGGTGGGCTGTGTTCGACGGCCTCCGATTACATGCGTTTCCTTTTGATGATTGAGAATGGGGGAAAATTGGACGGGAAAAGATATTTAAATAAAAAAAGTGTGAAATTAATGACCACCAATCAAATACCCAAGGGCGGAGGCTGGGTGACCTTTGGAGATGAGGTCCGTGAAGGAGTTGGGTTTGGGCACGGATTTTCAGTGCGGGTGAAAATGAGTGATTGGGATCCGNATGGCCGGGTGGGTGAATACGGATGGGGCGGGGCGGCCAGTACTCACTACTGGATATCACCGAAGGATAATTTGATTGTCCTGACTCTCGAGCAAGTCATGCCCTACAGTTTCAATACTGAATGGGCCCTCAAAGGCCTAATCTACGATGCATTGGNTGACTAGAAAGAAGGCTTCTCAGGAATCCGTTTTGAGAAGAACAATCTTTATGAAAACATGAGCCTGTGCGGATGCACAAGCCTTTGGACTTTCCTATTTGCTTTGGTGAGGGGACTGGAAAGAAACAACCCGTTTGTCTTTAAACTCTACATATCCTTCTTCATCCACTCCATCCGAGTTTAAATCACCCGTGTACAAATAAACAACTTCCACGGATGGTTTGACGGAGGGACGCATACGGGTGGGGCGTCCGAGGGTTTCCCTTACGGAATATTCGGACATGCGTTTGCGGATTTTTGTCCAAGGTCCCGGTGCGGCCCATGGCCCCCGGGCTTGATCCTGACTGCTTTTGAACTCGCGACGAAANTTATCGAAAAATGCTTTTCTATCGCTTTCATCCTTNGGGATGAGACCGGGTGGCTGTTGGGCGATGGNCTCGGTACCAGTTTTTTCCAATCGTTGAATCCGTTCGGTAAGCTTGGCATTCTCCTGTTCTAGGATGNTCANTCTTTTTTCAAGGGCTTCCAATTTAATTACGGTCTCATCTTTAGCAGAGACGGAACTGAATGAAAGCAAGAAGACTAAGGAAATAAATAATAAATCATATTTTNCCTTCGGTTTTAATTGCAGGTTCATAAATGGTGTAGATTCAGTAAAGTTCATCGCGATAAAAAAGCATTGCGAGGCTGACTCGTCAATGTTTTCGGTTCAATAAGGAAATCATATTGATGAAAACGATATATTTTAATTTTGAAAAAAAAGTATTCAGTTCCCTTTTGTACACNCNGGAATCTTCTAAAAAAACTTCAAAAATATAAATCGTTGGAGAATAGATGTCATCTAATTTTGGAATATAACTAAAAATTAAATGATTTTGCTGAGTTTGATGATTGGCAGGGTAAACCTGGAAAATGGAAAAGTTGAATACCTGGAAGTTCCNGCTCAGGTAATTGGTCAGAAAGGAAAAGATGAAGAAGTTTCGTGGGGCAAGACAGTACCCAATAATAAGAAAAATGCGGACGGCTTTCAGGGGGCTATGGATAAAAGAATCGCGGGGAATGGGTGGGGTGATGTTTCCTGAGCACCTCCTATTTTGGTGAGGGATTTGATTTATTTTCCGACTATGGTAGGGATGGTTTATGTTTTAAAATGGAATGTAAATACCTTTGATGAGGATGCACTCGTTTCTGTAAGTGACTTGGGGCGGACAGGAGAGACTTCGTCGTTGCCTAGATTAGCCTATGCGGATGGAAAGATTTTTGCCTGAACCATGAAAGAAATGATCAGTATTGGTGAGCAGGTGAATCGTTCGTATGTCGAAAATTAGAAACCTGCATATAATCATACTGGAAATGGACTGAGTAAAAACTCGACATTTCAGTTTTTAGGTAGGATGCTTTTAAAAAATCACATTTATATCATGAAATATCTTTTATTTGTATCCGCCCTAAGCCTGACATTTTTTCTAGACGCTAAACAATTGGACTTAAAAAAAGTGTCCGATAGCTCCAATTGGATTATGCATATGGATTTTGAATCAATGAGAAGTTCAGAGATTGGTTCCTTTCTTGAGGATTCATTAGAAAAAATTCCTGCGCTGGAGGAAAAGATGAGAGGCTTACAGAAAAAGTTTGGGGTTGATTTGATGGGGGTCTCAAACTTTACCCTGTTTGGCACCGGAGAAAAGCATAAGGGAATCGGGATCCTGGAAGGCGGAGTGGATGCATCCATTGTTACTGAAGTCACCAGAACACGGGAATATATTCAAGAAACAAAAGTGGGAAAAAAAACCATTTTCTCGACTGATAAAGGAAGGCGTCCCATGGCATTTAGTGTGCTCAAAAAAGGGAAGATCGTTTTTGGACCAGATCGTGATTATGTTTCTGAGGGCATTCAGTTAGCGAATGGAAAAGCGAGTGGTTCGAGAAGTCATCCGATTCTTGAATCTCTTACTCATTTACTGGATAATCCGGGATTTGTCTTTTTTGCCAATATGAAGGGAGCCAAGGAAGTGACTGAACTGGATCAATGGGGAAGGATGATGGCAGATAAAATCGACTCCTGTGGAATGGTGATTGGAGATCAAGCTGGTGGGCTTAAAATAATCGGACTGGTGCACACAAATTCGATCGAAGCTGCTGAACCCATGGCAAATATGATCCGGGGAGGGATGACGATGATGGAAATGAAAGCGAAAGGTAACAAACGAATGGAAGGATTATTGGAAGGTTACCAAGTGATTCATGAAGGCAGAACAATCCGGATCGAAATTGAAATTTCAAACTCGTTGATTATTGAGCGAATTGAAAAAGAAATGAATAAAGCTGTCTGAACGGACAGCTGGGTTTTTTTTAAAATTCTGCTCTGGAGGCATTCCTCCGGTGGTGAAAAAGTTTTTGATGCTTAATGCTCTGAGTCGAAGCTCGTTTGCGCCACAAGCGAAAACTTGAGGGCTTAAGCGATTTTCTCATCTGGGCGATCACTTTGCTCTCGGTGAGCCCGGTGACCTTACGAATCTCTTCGAAGGTAATCCGATCTGCCCAAGCAGCCCAAATGATCCAATCTGGGCTATCTTTGGAAGGTTCCGGCTTTTTAACCCGGGTAACTGGAAATTTAGAATGTTTAGGATTCATTTACCCTTCCTAGCATACTTGCATTACATCATGGGGCAAACTACGCCTGCAGGCGACTCTTTACCTTCTAAAGTTAAGGACTGCTACGGGGTCCGTTCAGTGCATGTCGTTTAAAAAAGTCCCAGATTAATTGATTGGTATTGGATCCGTTAATATCAAGGTCGAGCCAAACATGTCCACCGCCGACAACTTTGTAATGTTCGACCCAAACCGTACCGTTGGTGTCGGAATAAGTGGACTTTTCAACGGAGGTACTTCCGGATGACAGGTTGGTGGTAACGGGGGAGGCACCAGCTCCGTTCTGACTGGCCCAATAGGAAGCAACCGAAGGAATAGCGGTGTAGGCAGAATTCCCGGTGTAGGGCACAGTTGAGTCAGATGTTCCGTGCAGGTTGATTGTGGGTACTGGGTTAGCGGGGGTCGGGTTGCCATCGAGCATGGTGCCAGAAACCGAACCAACCGCGGCCACGACATCACTTTTGTGTCCGGCCAGAAAATAGGAAAAGAATCCACCGTTGGAGTAGCCGCAGGCATAAATACGGTTGGGATCAACCTGGTAGCTGGATGAGATCGAGGTAATCATTGCCTCGAAAAAACCGACATCGTCTGCGACACTTTTGTTATCTCCTCCGGCTAGGGCGGCGTTCCAATGACTATAACCGTCCAGGGAAGAACCCTGCGGATAAACGAGGATGAAGTTTTCTTGGTCGGCAAGGGAACGCATATCCGATGCATACATGTGCCCACTCGAAGTACCCCCAAATCCGTGAAAATTAAATAGCAGAGGTAGCTGTGTTTTTCCGTCGTAGGAGGAGGGCACATAGAGAAGGTAGGTCCGGGTGAGTCCGCCGTGAGAAAGAGATAGGGATAGAATAGTGGAGGCGTCAGCACTGGAGTCTCCTTTTGAGTCATCCTTCGACCAGTCCCAGCCACTATCGTCTTTGTCGGAGGAATTTGTGGAACTGTATACCGTGGAGATCCACTTTGAATAGGTGCTGTCAAATAGATACCAGGTCTTTTCCTTACTTTTCCAGAGGTAAAACTTGCCATCTGTTCCAGCGTGCCAGTAGTGCCAATCAGATTCTGCGTCACTGTAGACCCATGGGAACTGCTGGTGCCAATTCCAACTTGAGGGTGTGCTGGCACCGGATAGCCCGATAGTGCAAAGTAAAAGGAGTGGAGTCAAAAAACGCATTTTTAGTATTTTTTTACCATGGTATATTATTAAGTTATTAACCAAACACTAGTTTTCGAGGAAGTCAATTGATCTGGTAATGGATTTTTAAGTTGAGATAAAAGGCAAGACCTGTGAATAAACATTCTTAGGATATGCTTGCCAATAGGATGGTTAAAAGATCAGTTTTATAAAATTATTCGGGTAAGGCAATTATCTCCGCTGGCCTTGCGAGTAAGAGATTTCCAAGCAAGTCTAACACCTGAAGTATTGAGTGGATTCATGGGTTGGGTCGGGTTCGTCTTGGGCTTTTATCAATTTTTCATATCATTATCTACTTGAATGAGAAAATAATAGACCAAGAAGAGCAAGTTGCCCTTAGGGTAGGTGCTGCCCGAAAGTCATTTGGAGATGTGGATGTGCTCAGGGGGATCGATCTTAAAATCCTTGCGGGTGAACGAGTGGCCCTGATGGGGCCCAGCGGGAGTGGGAAATCTACATTGCTAAACTGCATTTGTGGAATTGAGCCTCTGGATGCCGGCACTATTCAGGTAGGAGGCGAGGATTTATCGGGTTTAAAGCGTGGTGAATTAGAAAAGTTAAGAAGGGAGAATATGGGCTATGTCTTTCAATCTTTTCATTTATTACCGACTTTGAACGCATTTGAAAATGTGGAATTTGCGGCCCAATTGGTGGGGATGTCCAAAGAGCAGAGAAGCAAACGGGTGACGGATCTATTCGAACAAGTTGGATTGAGCCACCGCATGGATCATTTACCAAACGCTCTGAGTGGAGGTGAGAGACAGCGGGTAGCCATCGCACGGGCGCTTGTGCATCATCCCAGGTTGGTATTGGCAGATGAACCCACCGGTAGTTTGGATACCGAATCTGGTAGCCAGGTTTTGGAATTGCTCAAGTCTTTATCTGCGGAACTTAAAGTGGCTCTTCTTCTCGTTACGCATGACCATGAATCGACCCGTATCTGTGACCGGATGATCACAATGAAGGATGGTTCCCTTCTTGCAGGATAATCTAATGCCTTTGCAGTCCCGTTTCCAATTAGTGTGGTTGTTGCTTACACGGATGACATTCCGTCATTGGCGAAGCAAAATGGGGCATTACTTCCTGCTTCTGGGAATTGTAGCGGTCGGAGTGGGAGCCTTCAACGGCATTCGCCAAGCAAGTCGTTCAGCCTCTGCAAACTTTGGTCTTTTTAATCAGGCAGTATCCGGGCAGAGCGATTTTCTGATTGAATCTCCGGTGCAAAGGCTGCAAGAGGAAGACCTGATCAAACTGGATCGACTGAGCCTCGACCCGGACTGGCACCTGGTCCCTGTTATTGAGGGATCAGTGACTGCAGTGGAACAGGGGACTGTGGCCAAGAAGCAACTTAGGCTCATTGGCTTAGACCTGATTGCATTGGGTAACCTGCCAACTTTGGCACAGGAGGGACTTAAGTTTTCAGATGAAGATGCCAACTGGTATGACTGGCTGGGGAGTGAGAATGAGGTATGGGTTGGGCAAAAAGTAGCGGATCTACTTGAGGTGAAGGTGGGGGATGATATTACTTTTCTGGCGAGTGGCCGCTTGGGTAAAATGAAGGTCCGAATGATTTTGAATGATCCGGATGGTAATCTTCCTGATGATCTTGTGCTGGCGGACCTGCCCACGGTTCAATCGCTTTTGAGCCGGACGGGAGAGTTAAATCGAGTGGAGGTGGTCATCTCCCAATTGGACCGAAGGGAGGACTCGGCCTATCTGGCTAGGATTGAAAATCGATTGCGCAAAGAATTACCTGAGAACTTAAACTTATCCCCAACTCAAAACCGGGCTGCTGACCGGGCAGCAATGACCGCTGCCTTTCGGTTAAACCTGACAATTCTTTCCTTAATCGCAATACTGGTCGGGGCGTACCTGATTTTACAGGCCCTCGACGCTGCGGTGGTTCGCCGGCGGGCAGAAATTGCCACGCTTCGTTCTTTGGGCGTGGACGGCTCTGTGCTATTTATTACCTACCTGTTGGAAGCCTTTGTCTTGGGGCTATTGGGTTCGTTTGCCGGGGTGGGCGTCGGTCAGCTTTTAGCTTTGGGGGCCGTGGGTATGCTTGCAGATACGGTAAATGCTCTTTACTTTGCCACTTCGGTGGAAGCTTTAAACCTGACATCTGTAGATGTTTTGGTCGGGATGGTTCTGGGTTTAGGGTTTAGTCTGCTCGCGGGCTGGTTGCCTGCCCGTGATGCCACGCAAACCCCTCCCGCTCAAGTTTTAGCTAGAGGGGACTGGTCACCTGGTTTTTTCTGGCTCCGAAATCCAAAAATTGGATTGGGTCTTCTTTTGCTTGGTGGAATTGCCCTGTTATTTCCTCCTTATGTGATGCAGGCAGGTTCGAATATGCCAGTGGGTGGTTTTCTCGCCGCAGGCTGTTGGATCCTGGGAGCCGCTTTGTTGTCGGGGCATGTATTGGTGTTACTCGCGGGGTGGGTGCGTCCATTTTGCACGGGTCCTGTGGCCCGTCTGGCAAGTAGCCGGCTGCGGGACGGTTCGAGTCGTCACCGTCTGGCAGTGGCGGGCTTGGTGGTAGCGGTAAGCATGGTGACGGGAATGTTTCAAATGATTGATAGTTTCCGGGATACCATTGAGGAATGGTTTGATGTCCGTTTCCAAGCGGATCTTTACATCTCGGAGAGCGGGGTGACCGGAGCAGGCACTGTCAACGGGATTGATCCCAAATTGATGGATGAACTTTTAACAGATCCTAACATAAAATATGCGGATGTGATGCGCATCTGCTATGCCAAACCGCCCAAGGGGGTGACGGTGCTGGCAGGTGTAGATATGAAGCATTGGAGTGATGAGTCCCGCCAAATTTGGCTGAAGACCCCGGGTTCCCTGAAAGTGGAGGACGGGGCAGAACCGGCTTTAATAAGTGAGACTTTTGCCCGTCGTTTTGATGTCTTAACGGGTGGAGTTGTGGAATTGGAAACTCCGTCCGGTTTGCAAAAAGTTTCCCCGTTTGGAATCTTCTGCGATTATGGAAATGAGTTTGGGATGGCCGCTATTTCCTCGAAGGTATGGACGGAGTGGACGGGGTCGGACAGACCCATCAATGTAAGCCTTTACCTCAAGGATTTATCGAAGTTACAGGAAACACGGGACCGTCTACGAATAGCATATCCTGGATTGGATGTGCGAAACGAGAGGGAATTGAGGGATGTGGCCCTGGGTATTTTTGAGCAGACTTTTCAGGCAACCAATGCACTGAGTTTAATTGGGCTGGCGGTTGCTTTTGCCGGGTTGCTCCTTGGATTACTCTCGATCTTTGATGAATCCACGCAGACCTGGCAAACGCTGAAACATCTTGGTTTTTCGACTCCACGTTTTATTTGGGCTGCCGGCTTGGAGGGNGCNGGNATCGGCTTGGCTGCCTGGGTGGCCGGGGTGNTAACCGGTCTGGCCCTGGGGTGGTTGTTGGTTTTTGTTATCAATGTGCAATCCTTTGGTTGGACCTTGCTGTGGACCGTACCTTTGCAAAGCATCTTATCATTTGGAGTATTGTTGACCGTGGTTGGCTTCGTTTCAGGAATGATCTCCGCAACCTATTGGAATTTTCGAAGAAGATGAAATTTTACACCGGCTTTCTTTTACTTGTTTTTACNCTTGCAAACGCGGAATGGATCGAGCCNCCTNNNCGTTCGCACAAGGGTTATTTGGTGCCGGTTCCTGATTACACACCTTTCTTTCCAAAGGATCACGGTGCCCATCGAGAGTATGGGTTGGAGTGGTGGTACTGGGTGGGACATTTGCAGACGGAAAAAGGGGACCGGAAGTATGGATTCCAGTCGACCGTCTTTCGGTTGGCAGGAGATCCGAATGAGTCTAACAGTTCGGANTCCAAATCTTTTGGAAACCGCCAACTTTTTCTAGCNCACGCCGCTCTGAGTGATCGAAGTAATCAAACTTATCTGCACTCAGAAAGAGTGCTCCGAGAAGGTTGGCAGGCAAGGGCAAGCCGGGATACATTGGATTTGCAGGTTGCAGGAATTGAAGCAAGCATGCAGGAAGAAGGGCATGGTCATGAATTGATCACCCGCTATNCGGGTGGTGGGAAACTGGAGATTGAACTAACTCCGCTTAAGCCACTGGTTCGTTTTGGGGAAAGGGGACTGAGCCGAAAGGGAGACGGAGCTGCCTCAGTGAGTTGGTACTGGTCTTATACCCGGCTTGAAGCTAGGGGTACTCTTGACTACAAGGGAGAAAAACAGTCCGTGAAAGGTGTGGCCTGGATGGATCACGAAATTTCTTCCAGTCAACTGGGAGAAGGACTGGAGGGCTGGGACTGGACCTGTATGCAACTGAATGATGGAACCGAAGTGAAAGCCTATCGCTTACGTAAGGATGATGGGAGTAGTGATCGCTGGTCCGCGGTCTATTGGATTGATCAAAAAGGTGGAGTGCAACAAGTGTATGCAGATCAGTTCTCATGGGAGGAGGAAGATGATTGGACCAGTTCGAAGACTGGCCTTTCTTATCCCACCACTGTCCGGATAACCGCGAAACATCCACAATATGGCAAGCAAAGCTATCGTCTGCGCCCTTGTATTGAAAATCAGGAGTTCTATGGCAATCGCTCGGATAATGCATATTGGGAGGGTGCGTGCGAGGTACTCGATTCAGAAAACCGCATAATCGGTCGGGCCTACCTTGAACTAGCCGGCTATGGGGGTGGATTAGGTGCCCGTCTTAATTAAATTATTATTTACTTTTTCGAGTAGGCTTGCTTTTTGAGCTGAGGACAGGCTTGACCCAGAATGTGGATGAGGTTTTCATTTCAAAATGAATATATTTCCTTCCTCTTTTTTCTGGCTCGTAGTTTTTACATCAGGAAGTATTTTTTTTCCTTTTGAGAGCTTCAGCTTGGAAAAAAATTCTGAGCTGAATACCTTAAAGGTTATGAGCTTTAATATTCGATTGGGTGTGGCAAAAGATGGCCCAAATCGATGGGAATTACGAAAAGACTTGGTAGTCAATGTGATTAAAAAATTTGGACCGGATTTACTTGGTCTACAGGAAGTATTCCCGATGCAGGCAAAATATTTGAAAGAAAATTTACCAGAGTATGAGTACTATGGCAGGAGTCGTTTAGTCGACCCTCAAGAGGGGGAAGCCTGCTCTGTAATGTACAGAAAGGATAGGTTTAAAGAGACAAAGAAATCAACTTTCTGGGTGTCGGAGACCCCAAATGAACCGGGGAGTAAAAGCTGGGATTCATCTCTGCCTAGAATTGTTAATCTGGTTAACCTGAAAGATAAAAAAATAGGGGGCGAAAAATTGATTTTTATGAACACTCATTTTGATCATAGGGGCAAAGTTGCCCGCGAAGAAGCCGCCAAAATCATCAAGAACCGGGTGGGTGATATAGAAAAGAGCATGAGGGTTGTGATCACTGGGGATTTTAATTCTGGAGAGGGGAGTAAACCGTATCAATCTTTGGTCGGGGGCGATCTGCTCGATACTTTTCGTAGGGCGCACCCCATTCGTACGGAGCGGGAAAGTACATTTACAGCCTGGAATGGAAGGATAATTGGGAACCGGATCGATTGGGTATTGTGCAGTCCTCATTTTCAGGTCCTTTCCGCCCAGATCAACCGAGCCCATGAGAAAGGCCGGTATCCTTCGGATCACTATCCGGTAACAGCCACATTGAATTACAAGTAAGGGACTTCTATGATCTTAACTAAAACATATCCCGGAATTCTGGTTTTCTTTCTTTTTCTGATCGGCTCGGTCTTTACTGTTGGCGAGGAAAAGTTACCCAACGATGTCCGTTGGGTACGTCAGTCGGAAGAGTACAAGTTTTTGTGCAGGCAGGCATTTCGAGAGGCCAGATCGACCATCTTCAAAACCGCCAGGGTAACCAAGGGTTCAGGCAACTTGGCAGTGGTAGTTGATTTGGATGAGACTGTACTTGATAATAGTCCTTATCAAGTCGAGAGGTGGAAGTCCGGCTTAAGCTTCACTCAGGATTCATGGTCCGAATGGGTAAACCGAAAAAGTGCCGGCTTAGTTCCGGGTGCGAAAATGTTTTTGGCTTCAGTCCGAAAAAATGGAGTCCGGATCATTTTTCTGAGCAATCGAATGGAAATTAATTTAGAGCCGACCAAACGGAATTTACAGGCCTTGGGCGTGCTTACGCCAAAGGACTTATTTTTACTCAGACGAAATAAGGCGGATACAAAAGAGATAAGAAGAAAAGAAGTCTTAAATGGGGTAGGGAGAATGAAGCAGGTCGGCCCTTTGCAGGTGATTGGATATGTGGGTGATCAAATGGGAGATTTTCCAAACGATCGAAGTGAACAGAATGAGGGATGTTTTTTACTGCCTAATCCTATGTATGGAAAATGGTGATATTGTTTANGGAACGAGTGATCTATTACGAAGGGTATGCCTGAAACTTTGATTGAATTTATCGGACCGGGTGGGGAAGTTTTTCAGTCAATTTCNGGACNATCTGCTTCCTGCAAAGTTGAAAGTGCTTATTTGCGAGCCAAAGTCACTCGNAGGGTGAAGAAGAAGGACGGCNCTTNNNGCNAATACTANGCCTGNACCCAGTCTNTTTTTACCAACGGTCNTTGATCANTTCACTCGAAGGATTCCCTGCATCGCCATCCAGTGCCCGGGGAAGGTACAGATGTAAGGATAATCTCCAGGCTTTTCCGGAGCCCGAAAATGAAGGGCGTGAGTTTTACCGGGTTCAATGACNGGGATGATATGTAGTACTTCATCCAAATTCGGGGCATAGTTTTTTTCGCCGGCTTTGGGATCGCTGATCATTTTAAAAGAGGCCTCTCCTACTTTCTTGGTTGAGCCCGGTTCGATGATGACCAAGTTGTGTGGCATCGCATCGACATTTTTTAATTTCAAAACCAGGGGTTCACTGGGCTTTGCTTCAATCAAAGTTTTGGAATATTTGAGACCGCTTATCGTATCGATCCGAATCTCGCGTTCGCCTTCAATTGTATTGCCTGTATAGTCCGGTTTATTTTTCGATTCCTGACTGGCCACCCGCAAAGCCACGAAACTCATCTTGTCTTTTCTCGTTTTCGCCAATCCCTTTCTAGAGAAGTCGGTATCCGGAAACATTGGAGAGCAGAATAAATCGGTTTTGAACTTGGTGCCGTCCCTATCCTGTAAATGCATTCGAATATGGAGTTGCATCACGGGTTCGAGGTCAGGCATTTCCACGAAAATAGATTTTCCATCCTCAAGTAAAAGTACGGATCGAATCGTTACCCGGTCGTGTCCGAGACTTTCCGGACTTTTTGCGGAAAATTCCGGTGAACCGTACCGTTTTGCATATTCATAATTCCAAGCTTGGGCAAAATAATGTTTAACCACCTCAGTCGAAGCTGGATCGAGTTGTGTGCTGAAGTCGATTCGTATGCCGTTGGCATGAATTTTAAATCCCTTTGGTTTTCGAACTTTTCCACCGGTATACCGAACCCGGTGGAAACAACCATCCATAACGGAGTAATCCCCCCAACCGTCCAGGCCGGCCACATAAAGCTGGCCGTCATTAGGGTGAAAATCTCCCCGCATCACTCCTGCGAGGAAATTTCCTTGAAGCGGGACAATGGCACCCTGTGGGCGCGAACTTGTCGCGTCCCGAAGAATAAGGTAATGCGTACCCGATCCATAGCTGAGGCCTACATGTGATCCCTGAAAGGGGCCCCATTTGTCACTGGTGATCTCCTTCATTCCACCTGTCGAGTTATCAATTCCGCGTGGAACATAGCAAAGGGGAGGGGAAATTCCCTTTCCAGCCAATCCATACTCTTCGCCCTGATTGACTTCGATAATCGCCGAAGTCGGGGTCCAAGTGCCCTCCTGTGGACCCGCCCAGAAATAATCATCGGACCCGCCTACTGCCATACAGTTACGAACCCCGGTGGCGACTTTTCTGGTTACCCGGTCCGAACCTGTTTGAAATACACTTGTCCATTGGATGAAGTGAAATGATTTATCTTTGGTCCGGTGCAGTCCGAAGGTGTGGGTATGGCTACGGTCAAACCCGCCAAAATCATTGGCGTATTTTTCATAGTGATCCACTTCCCCGTCGCCATTTCTATCATGGAGAGTTGAGATCTGGCAGCGATCAAGAACAAAGATTCCGTCCCCATCTACATGGATACCAATGGGCTGGTTGAAACCGGTGGCATATCGTTGCCAAGTAATGTCCGTAAGGTCATCTGATATTCCCTTGACCAACCAAATATCACCAGGGAGGGTGGCGACTAATGCATTTCCATTGGGTAAAAAAGCCATGCTGGTTAATTGCATGACAGTTTTGTAGGGGTTGTCGTAAGGAATCTTGATGGTATCAACCACATAGCTTTCTCCCGGGATGGCTTTGCCAAGTTCGCCCGGAACCCATAGAATTTCCTTCCAGCGTTTCTCGATCTTTCGCTCTGCCCTCAGGTGTGACAGAACGGCCGCTTCGCCGAGTGGTGCTTGTTCCCTGGCTACGCGGATGATGACAGTTGAATTCTTCTTGGCTTCTTGGATAATAATTCTTCCCTCTGACCAAACAGCCGAAATTGTGCCCATCGATGCCACCACTTTTATTTTGAGTTCTTCGTCGATCACTCGGCAAGGCAGGACTAATGACTTAGCGTCATCTTTCAGGTCTATTCTCCGGTAAAAAGCATCCTTTGTTCCCCAGGGTTCGTCTTCAACTTTGACCCCGTCGATCCTATACTCGAAGACCACCCGTGTACCGAACCGTTTCAATCCAAGGTATTCACCGCCAGTCGGCATCTCCGCCTTGGCGATGGAAAACCATGGGTTTCCATCAATATTGGCTCCTCGGGAACTGCCCCAACGGAAAGGCTGAAACTTTATCCATCCGTCCTGCCATACACTTCGGTAGGAGAGCGACTGGGGATCAAAGCAGGCGGAGAGCTCATGCCCCTCTCCCAATTTCACACAGATTCCTTTTTCGATAGTTAAACCCTTTGCTTTG
>NHCX01000080.1 GCA_002168015.1 Verrucomicrobia bacterium TMED44 | reverse complement strand
CGAACAATGAAAAAATTTCGGTCTCGTGTACTTAAGAACATCAAAAAGTAAACATTGTCTGGCACTTGAAACAAGCAAGTCTTCTCCTCTTACAATTTCAGTTATTCCCATCAAGTGATCATCCACCACAGTGGCAAATTCGTAGGCTGGAATTCCATCTTTTCGCCATACCAAAAAATCGGAAAAATCTTTTCCTATTTGAAAATTAAGTTCTCCGAGCCTTCCATCCCTAAATGTGATTCGCTCGCTCCGATTCGTAGCAAGCCTCCAATTTTGATGGATTGGATTGTGATCGCCAGTTTGGTAATCATAACGCCCCCTCCACTTTTCGGGAAATAAATACTCCTCCCCGGAATGGCTTTTTATTCCAGCCTTCCGAATTTCACTTCGAGTTCGATTACACTGGTAGATTAACCCGCTTTTAATTAAGTTTTGAAGTGCCTTTACATAAAATTGCATGCGGTAGCTTTGCCTGTAAATCCCAGCAGCATCCTGCATATCGGCTAATGTATCCCAGCATAATCCAGCACACCTTAAATCTTCCACACAAGCATCAAAATAATCGTGTTTACATCTGGCAGAGTCCAAATCATCCATGCGTAAAAACAGTTTGCCATTTGCAGTTTTAGCTCTTTGCATAGCAACTTTAAAGGTCTTGATATTTCCTTCGTGTAAGTAACCAGACGGCGTAGGGGCTAATCTTCCTCTGTACTGATTTTGTGCTTTCTCCTCGCCCATTGTTCGAAAGTAAGATTTAGCTTATGTTGACTACGACGAGAAGACTAATCTTCTCAAAACAAAATTTAGAATGAATTTCACAGAATTGGGCTTATGTCCACCACTACTAGAAGCAATCGAGGAGATGGGTTATGAAGTACCCACACCGATTCAAGAAATGTCTATCCCTCCCATATTAGAAGGTAGGGATCTTGTTGGGTCCGCCCAAACTGGAACAGGAAAAACAGCTGCTTTTGCTCTCCCTAGCCTTGATCGCCTCAGAAAGCACGGAGAATGCCGTGCACTAGCTTTAGCCCCAACTCGAGAACTAGCCATACAAATTGAAGAAAACTTCTGTAAATATGGAAAGGGTTTAGATCTACGTTTGGCTCTTCTATATGGAGGTGTAAAGTATGGAAAACAATTGGAACAGCTAGGTAACGAGCCTGACATCATTGTTGCTA
This sequence comes from Verrucomicrobia bacterium TMED44, assembly GCA_002168015.1. Lineage (GTDB taxonomy): Bacteria > Verrucomicrobiota > Verrucomicrobiia > Opitutales > Seribacteraceae > Seribacter. The sequence goes on along the minus strand of NHCX01000080.1, from coordinate 63,099 downwards.
CACCTGGACGACTTCTTGATCACTTAAGCCAAGGAAACCTAAACCTTCGAAAAATTGAGATTCTCATCCTTGACGAAGTTGATCGTATGCTCGACATGGGTTTCATTGAAGATGTAACCAAAATTATTCAAAAAACGCCCAAATCGAGGCAAACTCTATTTTTCTCGGCAACCATCCCTGACTCAGTAAGAAGACTTTCAGAATGGGCCCTTAAAAATCCGGCAGAAGCTAAGATTGATATCAAAATTTCAGCAGCAGATACAGTAAGTCATGCACTTTATCCTGTTCCTGCGATTCAAAAATTTGATCTCTTAATTGCCCTACTCAAAAAGATTAAATTCGAAAACCTAATCATTTTCTTTCAAACAAGAAGAGGTACAGACAAGATTAGTAGATGGCTAACTGAACATGGTGAAACAGTACGGGTTCTTCACTCTGACCTTAAACAAAGAGATCGATCCAGTGCATTGGAGGAATTCAAGCATGGAAAAGTGAAGATACTTTGTGCTACAGATGTAGCATCTAGAGGTTTAGATATTACCAATGTTACGCATGTTATAAATTACGATGTTCCACAACATTCGGAAGATTATGTACATCGTATTGGCAGAACAGGGCGAGCAAGAACTGAGGGTGAAGCCTTTACATTATGCAAACCAGAGGAGTTATCCATGGTTGATTCAATTGAAAAGCTTTTGGGTAATCCCCTACCCCGCAAATTCGTAGATGATTTTGGATATCGTGAGGAGCGATCAAGCTTGGCACCGGCTGCACCTCAAGTTTCAAAGAAAAGAAATCGGGGATTTGGAAAACAAGTATCTTTCGGTGGTAGGCGAAAAAGATAGTTCTTCTTGGCTTACTTTGCTATTACTAAATGATTAAATATATTAAGTAAGCTCTGGAATAACTTTACTCCTCTACCTTGATTGGATCGGAAGAAATGTCGTGGGTAGAAGTCGTCCTGACTCTTTCCACTTTGGAGGGCATATCCAATAATGTACGAACTGGAATAGTAACGACCTGTGTACAAGAAGTAAAAAAACTCGCTAATCCTAGAATGATAAGATACTTGCACATGATTTTTATAAATACTAAATCGATCTGCTTAGCAACTAACTTTTAACTGTGACGACTTATTCTCTTGCCAGCATTACTTTTTTAGCTTCCGGAAATCATTCAGGTAATGACCTGCATTGGATTCTGTATTTACTGCCAATTATTGCAGCTCTGATTGGTTGGATGACCAATTATGTAGCCGTAAAAATGCTTTTCCATCCAAAGACAGCTACAAAAATTCTTGGTTTTACATTCCATGGAGTATTTCCCAAAAGACAGAAAGCTTTGGCAGAAAAACTCGCCGATTTAGTCGCTGAAGAACTTTTTTCCATTTCAGATGTCTCCTCAAAGATTAAAGAATTTGCAACCAGTGACGATGCCATGAATGAAGTCGGTAGAAGAATTGAGATGACTATCCGAAACAAGCTGGTGAAAAGTTTTCCCATGCTTGCGATGTTTTTAAGTGATGAAATGGTAGAAAAAGTAACCGGCCTTTTTCAAAATGAACTTAAAGACTTCTTAACTGAAACCTCAACAGGTTTAGGAGAAAAGCTTGAAGAAAGTATGGATATACGGGAAATGGTACAAGAGAGGGTCAATGCTTTTTCCTCAGAAAAATTGGAACAACTGCTTAATCAACTGATGAAAAAGGAATTTCGATTTATTGAAATAGTCGGAGCCGTTTTGGGCTTTTTGATTGGTTGCCTTCAGTTGGGACTAACTATGATTACATGATAAACCTTTCTAAACAGTCTATTCTTTTGCATTGCTAAATCTTCTGAATCTAAACCTACTAAATTAGTGTTTTCGCTAGATACAATTCCATGGAATGAAATCCAAAAGCTGTGGACCGATAATGGATTAAGATTCCAATGGATAGCACTCATAGCAGTTGTGATTGTATCCGGTGTTCTTTCCAACTTATCTATTCGATTAATTAAAAGAAATTTTATCAAGGATGAGAATGAAGGGCAAGATTGGGAAGCATGGAAAAGAAATGGCCTCAGATTATTCCCTCCAATAGTATTGTTGGTTTTAACAGTTCTTTGCCTCTCCGGTTTCCGTGCCTTGCAATTTGAGACCAGTGATTTCATACAGCCCGCAGTAAATGCATCTACAGCATGGTTACTTTACAGGTTAGTAGGAATTGCTACCACTAACCGTGCATGGTTACGTTCAATAGCAGTCATCTTGTTTGGATTGGCCGCCCTGCAAAGTTTCGGTATCCTATCGGCCACGCTTGAACTTCTTGAAATGGTTGCTTTTCAATTAGGCGACCGTCGGATATCGGTACTCAATCTTATCAATGGTATAGGCATCTTACTTGCCCTACTTTGGGGAACCTCCTTTCTCGGTAGTGCGGGCGAAACAAAGATAAAGCAATTACCCCACATCCCACCATCTTTACAGGTTTTACTAGCGAAAGTATTAAGAACTTTTTTAGTGGTTCTTAGTTTCGTAATCGCGTTATCAACGATTGGGTTGGATCTGTCTTCATTCGCCATTCTGGGGGGTGCTATCGGTGTTGGAATTGGTTTCGGGTTACAAAAAGTAGTTTCCAATTTAGTGAGCGGTCTCATTCTGTTAGTAGATCGTTCGATAAAACCTGGTGATGTAATCGAGATTGAGGGTACCTACGGTTGGATAAACTCCCTTCGTGCAAGATATGCATCTGTAATTACACGAGACGGGAAGGAACATCTGATTCCCAACGAAGACCTAATTACAAATCGAGTGATCAATTGGTCTTTTAGTGACCGAAATGTACGGGTTCGTGTACCCATCGGCATTTCCTACAATGCAAACCCCCGCGTTGCCATTCAATTATGCCTAGATTCTGCAAATTCCTCAAGCAGAACATTGCAAGACCCAGAACCCAAGTGCCTGTTGACTGGCTTTGGAGAAAACTCCATCGATTTAGAACTAAGATTCTGGATTGATGATCCATCAAACGGAGTGGGGAACATTCGGAGTGAAGTCTTGTTAGGAGTTTGGGATAGATTTAAGGATAATGGAATAGAAATTCCCTTTCCCCATCGCGATGTAAGGATAATTGACCACAACAACAAATTAGGGAAAATAGGTAATTAAGTCATTTCTTAGTACCATTACCCCTATCCATGCTTGCAAACAATCGCGAATAAGGTTTTAATAAACTTAATTTATCATGCTCCAAACATACAACTTTACTTTCGTTAATTTATTAGCAATGGCACCACAACCTGGCGAATCAGGAGGTGGCGGACTGATGGGTATTCTACCTATGATTCTGATCTTTGTGGCTTTCTATTTTCTATTGATTGCCCCTCAGCGTAAAAAACAAAAACAACACCAAAAAATGATTAATGCCCTCGAAAAAGGAGATAATGTTAAAACAATTGGTGGCGTTTTTGGAACGGTAACTGGTGTTAAAGTTGACCGCGTAATTGTGAAAATCGCAGAAAATGTCAAGGTAGAGGTGGCTAAAGATGCCGTTTCTGCAAAAGTCGATTAAACATTTTTTTTGCATCTTTTCCCACCACTGGGAATAAAAATTTAACAGCCATGAATAAGAATCAAGTTTGGAAGCTTTTTTTCGTTATATTAATTATCTTCATCAGCCTTGGGCTGGTGTCCCCTTTTGAGGATCGAGAACTTGGCGAATACGCCGCCAGTCAGGTCACCTCTGAAGCTAATGCCTCAAATCATGTAGGCTATGAGACCTTTGCCGAGGTATTGGATACCCTAACGAGGCAATTACCAGCAGACGAAGTCATCGATTTTAAATCTCTTCGCGACTTTGGAACAAGCAATCGCTTGGACTATGCGGCCTATTTTAAATCACCAGAAGGTGTCCTTGGCACAGTTGCATCACGTCTCATTCCAGTGTTTATTAAGCCGGGTATCCGTGCAAATCATGTCAAAGATAGAGAAAAGCGTAACGAACTGGTGCTCAGGTCTTTGCTTAAAGGATCACAAGCCTCTATCAAACGCGGGTTAGACCTACGGGGTGGAATTGCCTTTACTATGGAAGTCACTGACCTCAACGAAAGTGACAGTGAGGCTAATTCTGGTATGTCCGCCATGGATAAAGTAGTTGAAATAATGAGTGATCGTTTAAACGCATTTGGGGTTGCTGAAACTTTAGTTCGAAAAAAAGGGAACAACGCGATTGAGATTCAGATTCCTGATCGAACGACCAAACAGGACCCTGGAATGGTGGAAGACTTACAGAAACCAGCAAAATTAGAGTTTCGTATTGTAAATGTCGATTCTAACGCCCCTCCACCGCAAACTGGTGAAGAGTGGACTGATGATGAAGGCATTCCTTATGTTGCTATGCTTCGGAGCGATGCTGAACCTAATGAAACTTCCCTTTGGATTCGCCGACTTTGGTCTGCAGACGGAGATATCATTGAAAAAGCTTATCCCAGACAGGATCAAATGGGTGGATGGGAAGTGGGTCTTGACTTCACATCGGAGGGTGCTGAAATTTTTGCTGACTTAACTGGGGAGGTTGCTCAAATGTCCGACCCTGTTACGGGACAACCTGGCCGAATGGCGATCGTGCTTGACGGACAACTTGAAAGTGCACCTTCTGTCAGGCAAAAAATCGACGGAGGCAGTGCCGTGATTGAAGGAAACTTTAATCAACGGGAAGCGAAAATGCTCTCTGATATCCTGAATAATCCACTTAAGGTTTCTTTAACAATAGGTGAAAAATATGAAGTTTCTCCCACCCTTGCCTCAGGTGCACTGAGCAGCAGCTTACAAGCATGCTTTTTGGGAGCAGCCCTCGTAATTGCCTTTATGATTGTTTATTACAAATCAGGCGGGCTGGTTGCTGTTCTATCCGTAGGTACTAATGTTCTTCTAGTGGTGGCAATCCTCGCTGGAATCTTTCATGCCACATTCACACTACCAGGCATGGCTGCCCTTGTCCTTACAATAGGAATGGCGGTGGATGCGAATATTTTGATTTTTGAAAGAATTAGAGAGGAACTTAAAGCAGGGAAAAGCTCCGAGAATTCTCTTACAGGAGGATACGAAAAAGCTTTTTCAACAATTATTGACGCTAATTTCACAACCCTAATTACTGCCAGTATTTTGATTTGGTTGGGCACGGGTCCAGTTAAGGGATTTGGTATCACTCTTGCCATCGGAATTGTAACTTCTGTTTTTTGTGCTCTTTTTATAAGTCGACTTTTACTTTCTGTATTACTTTCCTCCGGAATCAAAAACCTAATCAGTTTAAGTGCCATTGAAAAGAGGGCCCCAGGCGATGGGATTGATTTTCACAAATATCGTAAATTGGCCTTTTTCGTTTCGTGGCTAGTGGTTGCTGTCGGAATAGGTTCCATTTACTCAAACAAGGATAGTATACTAGGGATTGATTTTCGTGGCGGAGAAGAAACGATTGTTTCGTTTACGACCCCAATAGAAGCAGGAGATATTGATGATAGTTTATCAAAGTCTCCTGAAATTGGAGAAGTCCAACATGTCTATCGATCAGAAGTTGGTTCTGGTGAAGGAGCATCCAGGCTTGTATTACAAACAGAAATTGGCAAAGGAAGGGATGCGCTTTCGTTGTTACAAACTCAATTCCCTAGTGCCGAACTCATTGAAGAGGGCCTTAGTAATATCGGGGCGTCCGTAAGCGATCAAATAACAAACGATGCAATTTCCTCAGTACTAGTAGCCCTTCTTGGTATTCTTCTTTATGTGGCTGTTCGGTTTGAAATGGGATATGCCATAGGTGCCGTAGTAGCCACTGTTCACGATGTGCTAATGACGATCGGTCTATTTGTGCTTTTTGGAACTATTTCAGGGGGAACTTTATGCTCTGGGCAATTCACAGCTCCAATGATTGCCTCAATCCTGATGATTGTGGGTTACTCAATCAATGATACCATCGTAGTTTTTGACCGTATTAGAGAAGAGCTTGAACTAAACCCAGTCACTAACTTAAGGAAAATTATACTAATTGCGATTAATCGCGTATTATCGAGATCAATCATTACAAGTTTCACTACATTGCTTGCCGCATTTTCCTTGTGGATATTCGGTGCCGGAATCATCAACGATTTTGCTTTTGTTTTTGTTATCGGAATTATAACAGGAACTTTTTCATCAATATTTATTGCCAGCCCAATTTTCTATTTCTGGCATAAAGGTGATAGAAAGCATGTTGAGGAAGGAGAAATTCTGCCAAAGTATGACTGGCAAACCTCTACTTCCAAATAAATTTCATTCAGTTTGAAACGGGGAATAAACTTCCTATGATTTGGGAAGAGAGGCCTTATGATGAAAACTTTGTTTCGATATTAGAGGAACAATTTTCGATTTCTTCTACCCTAAGTAAACTAGTCTCAATTCGCGGACTTTCCACGGTTGAACAGGCTGATAAATTCCTCTTTCCGAAATTAGCCCAACTTCAGGATCCATTTGATATTCCCCAAATGGAAAAAGCAGTCGGGAGAATCATTGAGGCAATTAATAAAGATGAATCTATTCTTTTGGTTGGAGACTATGATGTAGATGGTATCTCCTCGGTAAGTATTATTCAAAAAACTATTTCGACCTTGGGGGGTGATTCGCATTATGTGATTCCAAGGAGAAAAGACGAAGGCTATGGCTTGAGTGAAAAAGTTTTAACAAGAGGATTAACCAACAAACAAGCTACGTTGGTGATTGCTTTAGATTGTGGAACCAACTCTCTCGATGAAGCCAAATTTTTACAAGATAGAAAGATTGATCTCATTATTGTCGATCACCATCAGGCCAAAGATTCAGTTTCTCCTATACCGATTATTTTAAATCCCCATCTTCAAGATAAGAAAGATGTACCATGGCTTAACCTTTGCACTGCCGGACTTGCCTTTAAACTTGCTCATGGCTTGGTTAAAAATCTGAGAAAACAAGGTTCTGAAAAAGCAAAAAACCTAAATATGAAAAAGTATTTACCTCTTTCTGCCTTAGGTACGATTGCTGACTTAGTTCCCCTACAGCAAGAAAACAGAATTATCTCAAAGTTCGGCTTAAAGCATCTAACTCACAACCCCTCTCCGGGAATCAAAGCTCTTTTAACCGAAAGCAAAATCGACTTTAATCACTACCCGGCAAGCGAAGATATTACTTATAAATTGGCTCCCATGATTAATGCATGCGGAAGAATGGATGATCCGGGAGTAGCTACCTCTCTCTTTCTTGAAAGTAATGGCGAGAAATGCACCGACTTAGCTCGTCAAATGAATGACTACAATGAACAGAGAAAGTTTATTGAGGCACAATTAACTAAAGAAGCACAAATACAAGCAGAGGATTCTTTCTCTAACAAGCCTGCAGTTGTGGTTAGCGGAGAGAGTGAATGCTGGAATCCTGGCGTGGTTGGAATAGTTGCTGGTAAAATGGCCAACTCCTTAAGGAAACCCTGCCTCGTTCTGGCCAAGTCCGAGGATAACGAATACCGTGGATCAGGGAGAGGAATCAAAGGTCTTGACCTAGTCTCTGCTTTGGCAAAATGCCAGGATTTACTTTCACATTGGGGAGGGCATCCAGTTGCTGTGGGACTTAGCCTGCAGGAGAAAAATCTTACAGAATTTAAAAAAAGGTTTATTGATACAGTCAGTGAGCAGATAGGGAGTGAACTAACTCAACCTTCGATCAAAATAGATTCGTTTATCAAGCCAAATCAACTTACTGAAAAATTATTAGATGAATTGGATAGCTTAGCTCCCTACGGTCAAGGAAACCACGAACCAATTCTAGGGATCAAAAAAGTACGATTGGCCAATAAGCCAAGAAGAGTCGGTTCAGGTGAGCATTTTCAATTTTCTATCCATAATGGATCATATCCTGTGTCCGGTATTGCCTGGAGAATGGCAGACAACATTCCACCTGAAAACGAAGATATAGATATCGCTTTCCGCCTACAATGGAATACTTGGAATCAAAAGAGGAGATTACAAATGGTATTAGAAGCTTGGAAATAGTTCAGACCTAACATTCCCTTATTTATCTAATGTGGTACTATTTGATTACTCTTCCTATGAAGTAATCCATTAAACTGGCTAGGGAGAATTAGGGATTAACCTCTCCTGCAATCTGGACAACTGCTTCTTCCACGCTAACTCTTTTTTGCTCTGTAGTATCTCTATTACGCAGAGTAACTGATCCATCTCCTTCAATTGTATCAAAATCGACAGTTAGCCCGAAAGGCACTCCAGCTTCATCGATTCTCCGATAACGTCGGCCAATTGCACCGGATTGATCATATATTACATTCCAACGGCGCTGCATCATTTTGTATATTTCCTTAGCCCGATCAACAAGAGCAGGCTTATTTTTGACGAGAGGAAAGATGCCAACTTTAATAGGGGCAACCCTGGGATGAAATTTCAGCACGGTTCTTTTTTCACCCTCGACCTCGTCAATTGTATATGCAGAACAAAGTACAGCAAGAAAAGTCCGGTCAACCCCTAGACTTGGCTCAATAACATGGGGAAGGTATTTCTCCTTTCTCTCTTCATCAAAATATTCGAGATTTTTTCCTGAATGTTCCTGATGCTGAGAAAGGTCAAAGTTTCCTCTTGCCGCTATACCTTCAAGCTCATGTTCACCAAAAGGAAATTTAAAAGTTATATCAGTACAAGCCCTCGCATAGTGGGCAAGCTTATGCTGCGGGTGAACCTCTTCACCTAAGCAATCACTGGTTAGGCCAATCGAAGAAAACCAATTTCTACGTGTATTTATCCATTCTTCGTGATATTTCCTCCACTCTTCTTCTCCGGGAGGTATAAAATATTCAATTTCCATTTGTTCAAATTCCCGAGACCTGAATATAAAATTCCGAGGAGTAATCTCATTTCGGAAAGCTTTTCCTATTTGAGCAATGCCAAATGGAACTTTTACCCTGCCTGTATCTACGACATTTTTGAAATTTGCGAAAATTCCCTGAGCAGTCTCAGGTCTAAGGTAACTTAGAGAAGATCCATCTCTTAAAGCACCGACATGAGTTTCAAACATCATATTAAAATCCCTAGGCGGGGTAAGGGAACCAACTTTTCCTGTTGCAGGAGATGGAACCAAAACCTGCTCATTTTCGCTTAGTTCATCGTAAGGCTTGAGTATTATCTCTTCCATTTTTCCCTGCTTCGCAGCTTTGCGTTTCATCGCTTCAGCCATGCCCTCTGCATCAGATTGCATTATTTCTGATTCAATTAAGGAAATCCAACCCAAAGAGTCACCGTCAACGATAACCTCTGAGGCAAATAATTGGTCTGCCCGATAACGCATTTTGGATTCCTTGCAGTCAACCATTGGATCAGTAAATCCGTCAATGTGACCGGAAGCCTGCCAGACTTTTGGGTTCATGATGATTCCTGAATCCAGACCAACCACATCTTCACGTCTTCTGACCATGTCTTCCCACCAAGCATCTTTAATATTTTTACGAAGTTCCACACCCAGTGGTCCATAATCAAAAAAACCGTTCAATCCACCATAAATTTCTGATGATTGAAACACAAAGCCTCGACGTTTAGCAAGAGCCACAATTTCTTCCAATAGGGAATTTTCTTTAGACATAAGTATCTTTCTTTTAATAAATTAAAATAGACGGCTCAATCAATAAACGAGGCAAGAAATCAATTGACTCAAGGCCAAACAATTATTCTATTCAAGTAATGGTAGATAATTCCATTCTGTTGAAAAAAGTTACCGCATTCGGTCTCCTCGTTGCTTTTATCTTCATGTCTTCAGGTTGTAAATTTATCCCCAACCCGAAAAGGTATTTTTCTAAAGACTTCAATGCTGCAGGAGCTTTGTCTCACACCAGAAATTCCTTTGAACCAGTTGAAACTGGGACTATTCGTCTTAAATCCAGCGAAATTTGGAATCGAAGAGATTTTTCCGGAGACAAGACCACTGCATTGTGGGGATTAATTACTTACACTGACTACTAGTCGTTTTAAAACAAACTCTTAATTAGAATTATTCTAATTAAACTTGCGATTAGACTAGCAATCTTTAGTATAGAGTTTGTGTCCATCGAACAAAAGCAGAACTCAGATTTATTGGTTTCTTTAAAAGCCAAAGGTTTACGATCAACCAAGCAAAGGTTGTGTGTATATAATATCATACTCGAAAAAAGAGATCACCCAACCGCTGATGATATTTTCTTACGAGTACGAAAAAAATTACCCAAAATCTCTTTTGCCACTGTCTACAACTGCCTTGAAACATTTGTGGATTGTGGTCTTGTCAAAAAAATTAATTTAGATAGATCTTCCTCTAGGTATTGTCCCAATCTCTCCCCACATGCTCATTTCAAGTGTGCCACGACTGGAAAAATAATCGATCTACCTATTAACTCTGAAGCATTAAATTCTCTCAATTCAATCATACCCGACGGATTTTCACATGTTGGATTTGACCTCTCTTTTCATGGTATATCCAACCCCAATAATTAAAACAACTCAATCGTGAGTACCCTNAAAGTTCAAAATCTGTCCGTCAATATTGACGATAAACCAATCCTTAAAGATTTTTCTATTGAAGTACCAAATGGAGAAGTACACGCAATTATGGGTCCCAACGGGAGTGGTAAAAGTACTTTATCTAAGGCACTTGCTGCTCATCCTAGTTACGAAATTACTGAAGGTTCCGCTGCACTGGATGGGAAAAACTTTATAGAAATGGAACCCGATGAAATTTCAAGACTCGGACTCTTCTTAGCATTTCAGTACCCAATCGAAGTCCCAGGCGTAAGTATAGCAAATTTCATCAGGGCTGCCATTCAATCAAGAATGTCAAATACCAANAACTTCAAGGCTGTTGACTACTACAAATCGCTCTACAAAAAAATGGACGATNTAGGCATAGATCGAAAATTCACTTCCCGGTCTTTAAACGATGGATTCTCGGGAGGTGAGAAAAAAAGATGTGAGATTTTGCAAATGGCAATGCTCGATCCTACATTTTGTATACTAGATGAAACCGATAGTGGACTGGATATCGATGCCTTAAGGGTTGTCTCTGCTGGAGTCAATTCCATGCGTAGTGAAAATCGTGGATTTTTAGTCATTACTCATTATCAAAGATTATTAGACTATATCGTTCCAGATAAAGTACATGTAATGTGGGACGGCAAGATTGTAAAATCAGGAGATAAAGAACTAGCTAAAGAACTTGAAGCCAAGGGGTATGACTGGATCAAAGAAGAACTTGTCGCATAGAAATATCAACCATCTTAACTATGATTAAACCTAATCCAATAGAAGTAGATCGTGAAAAAGGGAACTTTCACTACAATACCGATTACGAATTTGATGCCGGTGTTGGCCTTTCTGAAGATGTTGTCAAATACATTTCAGATGTTAAAAACGAAAATCAATGGGTTAAAGAATTTAGGCTCAAAGCACTAAAAACCTTTGAAAAAAAACCTATGCCTACGCATTGGGCCTCCAAAGACTTAGAAAATATCAACTTTGATATTATNAGGTATTACTTATCCAAAGGACAAATGCCTAGTCGAACTTGGGAAGAAGTGCCTGATGATATCAAACAAACATTTGAACGCTTAGGAATCCCTGAACAAGAAAGAAAATTCCTTGCCGGTGTTGAAGCTCAATTTGATAGTGAAGCCGCTTATTCAAGAATGAAAGACGACTTGTCCGATAAAGGAGTCATTTTCGTGGGTTCCACAGAAGGTCTCAAAGAACATCCTGAAATCTTTAAAAAATGGTTCGGGAAAGTAATCCCGACCTCTGACAACAAATTTTCGGCCTTGAACAGTGCTGTATTTAGTGGAGGNAGCTTCATTTATATTCCGCCCGGTGTTAAACTAGAACAACCTCTTCAAGCTTATTTTCGAATTAATGCCGAAAATTTTGGCCAGTTCGAACGAACTCTAATTATTGCTGACGAAGGTTCGGAGATTACCTACATGGAGGGCTGCACTGCGCCGAAATTTGAAACATCGACGCTTCACAGTGCAGTCGTAGAACTCGTTGCTTTAAAAGGTGCTAAAATTCAATATGTGACCGTCCAAAATTGGTCAAATAATGTATTTAATTTAGTTACCAAACGGGCAATGGCTCACGAAGAATCCGAAGTCCGCTGGATCGATTGTAACATTGGATCCCGATTAACCATGAAATACCCTGGGGTAGTACTTCGGGGCAGGAAAGCAAGAGGGGAAGTCCTTTCCATTGCACTTGCCAATGATGGACAGCACCAAGATACGGGGGCGAAAATGGTACATGCCGCTGATGAAACGACAAGCAATGTAATTTCAAAATCAGTTTCCATAGGTGAGGGTCGCTCAACCTATCGCGGACTTGTTCAAATGCCCGGACATCTCAAACATTGCAAGAATAACACAGAATGCGATGCACTTCTTATAAGCTCAGACAGTCAGACCGATACATACCCTGCAATAACAGTACAAGGGGACGACCATACTGTTCAGCATGAAGCAAGCGTTTCGAAAGTCAGTGCAGAACAGATATTTTACATGCAGCAGCGAGGACTGACCGAAGCGGACGCTATGAGTATGTGCGTAAACGGATTTGTAAATGATTTAATTCGCGAATTCCCCATGGAATATAGCGTAGAGCTTAAAAGACTCATCGATTTAGAAATGGAAGGTTCGGTTGGATAATGATCGCAGATAATAAAGCCCCATTTACAGAACCTAATCTTACACTTTCCTCTGAAAAAAAATTTACAAACTTTACTTCAAATCATTCTTGGGAACCAGGTTGGCTAGCCGACCATCGAAGAGAGTCTTGGGAGAATCTTAATCAGATTACTCAAAGCTCGATAAAAGANGAAAAATGGCGTTTTTCGCCAAAACATAGACTTGGTTACTCTCAGTTTAATCAGATTCTTGAGACTGCTAATTCAATAAAATTCGGCACCGTAGCAGACAACTGTGATGCAGTTTTCGATTCTATTGATAATATTTTGCTTGATAAAGCAGATCTGATTTCAGATTTCGCCAAATTAAAAGGTCCAAGTTTAGGAGCCAATGAAAGTTTTCAATTGGTCAACTCTTACTTTAGTAATGGCTATTTTATTCATTTACCTAAAGGCGAAAGTAAACCTTTAACAATAAGAGTTGATCATTTTTGCCCACCTGATGGCCACGTAACTTTCCATAAAAACTTCATTATTCTCGAGGATTTTACCGAGCTCACAGTTATTGAAAATTTTATCTCTCAAAACAACCAACATAACGGGGCTTTAACTAACCTCACCCATGTTATTCTAGGTAAGGGTTCCAGTCTTAATCGGGTTATTATCCAAAANATGGCAGAAGGATCAAGTTTTCATAACCTCGAGAACATCGAACTGCACTCAGATTCATCCGCAATTAATATCGGTTGTTATTTGGGAGCAAGCCAAAGCCGCGTTGAAACTAAAGGAAGTCTTCTCGACAAAGGTGCAAACTTTGAAAACTATTCGTTTGTTTCTGGAAAGAATGAACAGCTTTTCGACCAAAGAACTGAACAGCACCACATTGCACCTTATTGCTCAAGCAACCTATTGAGCAAGAATGTTCTACAGGACGAAGCCAAAACAGTTTTTGCAGGAATGATCCGGGTTGACAAAGATGCTCAACAGACAAATGCACTCCAAACCAATAGGAACCTTGTTCTTACTAAAGAAGCAGAAGCTGATTCTCTGCCTGGGTTAGAAATTTTGGCCAACGATGTTAAATGCACCCATGGAGCAACCACAAGCCGATTGGATCAGGAAGAATTATTTTATTTATTGAGTAGAGGTATCGATAGAAAAACCGCTGAATCTTTAATTTCCTTAGGCTTTCTTGAAGAAATCATTGAAAAAATCCCATCTGAAAACATCTCAACAGAATTACGAGAAATTGTTTCTTCACACTTCAACAAAATATAACTTTCATGTCTAATTCACAAGAAGAGGTTCTTCTCACTCGCGATGTAATCGCTACTCTTATTCCTCACGGCGAAGAATTTACCTTGGGAAGTGGTGAAAAGGTCACGATCACTCATCGCCTTGGTGGAAACTTCACTGTAATGACTCTCCAAGGCATGTATCGTATTGCAGCTAAAGATGCAGATGCACTTGGCGAAATCAAAGCAGAATCTTTATCAAAGAATGATCATGCAGGTGCCGAGCCTGCAACTGAAGATGAAATTAGAGAAAATTTAAAATCTGTTTTTGATCCAGAAATCCCGGTCAATGTAGTTGATTTGGGACTCATTTACAGGGTTGAAATAGAACAACTTAATGATCGTGGAAGAGTTGCATTCGTAGATCTCACTTTAACCGCACCTGGTTGTGGAATGGGACCAGTGATTGCAGAAGATGTAAAAGGTAAGGTGCTTGAACTTCCAGGTGTAGATGACGCGGAAGTTGAAATTGTTTGGGATCCCCCATGGACTCAGGATTTAATTTCCGAAGAGGGCAAAATGGAACTAGGTCTAATTTAGTTTTTCAATTAATTCATCTACTNGAGACTTGATGAGCGAAAATAAAAAATCTTATCGTATTGCATTGGGGACAGATCATGCTGGTTACAACTATAAAGAGGCAATCAAAGAACATTTACACAATCTTGGCCATGAAACGAAAGACTTTGGCACTTTTTCTAATGAATCTGTTGACTACCCAGAATTTATCGTACCCGCTGCAGAAGCAGTATCGCAATCGCTTGCAGACTATGCAGTAGTTTTAGGAGGCAGTGGAAATGGAGAAGCTATGGCCGCAAATAAAATCAAGGGAGTTCGCTGTGCACTTTGTTGGTCTATTGAAACTGCTAAACTTGCCAAAGAACATAACAATGCCAATGTCATCGCTATTGGAGAGCGCCAAATCTCTTGCGATATGGCTCTAAGCATCATTGATACTTGGCTAAATTCAGAATTTGAAGGGGGCAGGCATAGCAGAAGAATACAGATGCTCGACTCTTTATAATAATTTGATAGAAACACTTTAAATGAGCGAAGAAAAAGATAAAAAGCCAAGTTCAGTATCTGAACAAATCCAAAACAAGTTTATTGAAGAACGCAAAATTTTCCTATGGGGAGAGGTCAGTGATCGCTCCGCGAGGGATTTAACCGAAAAACTACTCTTCTTAGAAGCCAAAGATCCAGGAAAAGAAATCACTTTCTACATAAACTCTCCTGGAGGTTCAATAACAGCTGGAATGGCAATATTCGACACCATGCAGCTTATTTCTTCCCCTATTGCAGTCGTAGTAACAGGAATGGCTGCAAGTATGGGTTCGATTCTATTGTGTGGTGCAACCAAAGGTAGAAGGTTGCTTTACCCGCATTCACGTGTGCTTATACATCAACCTTTAATTACTGGCCGTATGGTCGCGGCCGCAGTTGACATTAATATTCAAGCTCAAGAAATGGAAAAATTACGCGAAGAATTAAACGGTATTCTAGCAAGAACTTCCGGACAACCTCTCGACAAAATTCAGCAAGATACGGATCGTGATTTTTACCTAAACGCAGAAGAAGCTATCGAATATGGTCTGGCTGACGAGATAGTCCAAAAGATTTAAAACTATTTCATTAAAATTTACCTAGATTTTACCTGGTAAGCTATCGGACAGGATAAATTCCTTGGGGATTTCAAAAGGTTGAAGTCTTGTTGATAGAAATTTTTTTAACTCGGGAATGTCTACATTTTTAGGGCAAATATGAGAAATGACTCTTTGGCCCCATTTTTGATCAACGCGCCATGAAACAAGGCAACCACTGACTCCTGGAAAACTTAAGATTATTTTCTCCACTAAATCAGGGATTACCTTTTCCCCTCCCGTGTTAATAACACGATCAATGCGGTGGGAAATTCTCCAATAACCGTCTTTAGTACAATCCCCAATATCTGATGTCGAAAACCAACCGTCAGAAGTGTTAATTACTCCATTTTCTGCACCTGAAAGGCTTTCACACTTTATACATATACGTTTGCTCTGATCCAATTTTAGCAAAACACCTGGCATTACCTTCCCCACCCCATTTACGCCTCTAGCAAAATCTTCTTTATTTAGTATACAAACCATACCCGCAGTTTCAGTCATCCCATAACACAGAAAAACTGGAAGTCCTTCTTCTCTAGCATTATTAGCAATCTCTTCATTGCAATATGAACCTCCCAAAAATATGCCCCCGCAAAGTCTTAGGTTCTCGCATGCAATCTTAGACTTGAGTAATACATGTAATTGTGTTGGCACTAATGAAACATATCTGTTTACAAAAAGTTCTGAAGACTTGGTACTTTCAAAGTCTCGATAGTTCATAAAGATAACGGATCCTCCCGAAGTCCATGACCTCATAACCTGCATCCATCCACCAATATGGAAAATTGGTAAACATGATATAGCCAGGAAAGGAGAATTTAATTTCAAAAAATCACGGAGACGAAAACAAGCGTGCTCTAGTCCTGTGAGCGAATGAAGCCTTTGCTTTGGCTTACCAGTAGTTCCACTTGTACGAAACATAAAGGATTGACTTTGGACTTCAGGACTGAAGGCAAAAGGGGCATCAGGTTGCATTATCACGGACCTCCCTTCGCTTAAAATTCTGAAAACAGACTGGGCATACAACAATGACTTTCGATCAGTTGACTCTTTAGATCGTTCCCAAAATTCTTTATTCTGATAATTCATTCTATTAAATTTTTTCCCAAAGCTCATCTAGTTCAAATTGCGTAGCTGCGGGAGAAGATAAAGTGTGCGAATGATGACAAGTCAATTCAGTGGAAAGATTTTTAAAAGGTTCACGCGTAATTCCAGCATCCAAATTCGAATGAATACAGGCCCGAACTAAAGCTTCATAGCCAAAAGGAGATTCAAAACTAGTTGAAAACACTGTCTTCTCTTTATTTTCTTTTGCAAAATTAATAGAATCCGACCAATCACTTAGAAGAGTTGGTTTAATCACATAAAATCCTTTCCAACCAGCATTCTTGGCTTGATAAGGACCTTCCATCGCTATGACAGATTCATCAATAGCTAGAGGGATAGGCGATTTTTCGGCTATCAAGAATAATTCTTCTCTAAATTTGTCAGCCAAAGGCTGTTCAATGTATTGAATTCGATTCTCATCTTGAAATTCTTCCAACCAAATCCTCAAGTCATCAATACTTAAGGATCCATTGGCATCTAATCTCACCAAGCAAGATACAGGCAATCCACTTAACCATTTTTTTATTTCCGTAATTTCTTCGCTGATAGGTAACAAACCAATCTTTTTTTTAAAGGAGAAAAAATTATTTTCGCTACTATTAAAAATGCTTAATATTGATTTCTGAATTTCCTGCCCTCTTTTTTCCTGTGAAGTTATCCAAAAGTCAGCTTTCATACAGCTTAATGCCGGTAGTAACGAATTTTGAAGGGGCAGGCTTTGATAATTGACCCATTTCTTACACTCTTCCTGCACAATATTTAATCCGGATTGATTTGGAAAGCCAGGAACAGGTGCAATTTCTCCATATACAAAATTACCCGTTTGGGATTTCTCTCGTAAAACTATTGATTCTCTAACCTTCCAAGTAATTGAGGAAAAAGTGTATGGTCTCGCGAACTTTTGTTTTATGAGTTTAAACTCTCTACATACATTCATCAATTATTCTTGAGACCATCTATTAATTCCGACATATAAAAACTATGTCCATTAATGACAAAATACCCAAGCATGGATAAGGAAATTTTTCTCCCCGCCGCTCAATTTTTTGAAAAAACCAAGCCTACTGGTTTAACATTTGACGATATATCCTTGGCGACGAGATACTCTGAGGTTCTTCCAAGTGAAGCTTCCTTAGAAAGCCAACTTACAGACAAAATTAAACTTAATCTGCCCATTTTATCTTCAGACATGGATACAGTTACGGAGTCAGAGATGGCAATTGCGATGGCTTTGTGCGGTGGGATGGGAATACTGCATTATAACATGAGTAATCGACAGCAACTCAAAGAAGTTGCTCGAGTGAAATACCATGTTCATGGACTGATCCAAGATCCAATCACAATCACAGCAGATAAAAATGTAGGTGATGTACTCGAATTAATTGAGAGTAAAGGCTTCCAATTCAGAACTTTTCCGATAGTGGAAGATAATGGAAAATTGCTAGGACTCCTTCCCGGAAGGGTTGTCAAATACCGTTATCGTAATCGAAAAGTAACCGATGGGATGTTGGCTCGTAACGAAGTGTACACAGTCAAAGAGTCAGAAATTGGAGATGACCCGATAGAAAAAGCCGATCAATTTTTCAGCGACCACATGGGTATTCATAAATTATTAGTTGTGGATGATAATGATAAGTTATGTGGGCTCTACACGCTTAGCGATATAGAACGGATTATGGGAGAAGCAGGTAATCACCTGAAGCCCGCAAGGGATAATAATTTCAGATTACTTTGCGGAGCTGCGGTGATTATCCCCCGCACAAATGATGGACACATCGATCAAGACCAACTGATTGATCATGTAGGAAGCATGATTGATAAAGGTCTTAATATGGTCGCAGTATCAACTGCTCATGGACATACTCTGGGAGTCGGTCAAGCAACCCAACTCTTACGTGACGTATTTAAAGACTTGGCTATCATGGCAGGCAATGTCACTTCGGGCGAAGGAGTAGAATTCCTTGCCAACGCTGGAGCTGATATTACAAAAGTCGGACAAGGCCCCGGCTCAATTTGCACGACCCGAATCGTTGCAGGTGTAGGCATACCCCAAATGAGNGCACTTTATGCTGCATCCTTAAAGGCGAAAGAGACAGGTACATCCATCGTAGCCGATGGCGGAATTACAAAATCAGGCGACATTGTGAAAGCATTGACTCAAGCAGATGGCGTCATCTGTGGCAGTTTACTGGCTGGGTGTCGAGAAGCACCTGGAAGAATCATTGAGATTGAAGGCAAGTACTACAAGCAATACAGAGGGATGGGAAGTCTTGAAGCCATGAAGGATGGATCTGCCGCAAGATACGGACATTCCTCCAAAGATGTAGGATCCAAAAGTGCGGCTGAAGGAATAGAAGCCCTTAAAGAAGTGGCAGGGTCTGTTACCGAAACAATTAATTTACTCGCAGGAGGCATCCGATCCGGCATGGGATACTTAGGAGCCANNATATTATCTGAACTTCAATCCAACGCCAGATTTGTGCGAGTAACACCTGCAGGCCAGAAGGAATCTACAACTCATGATGTCATTGAAATCAAAAATAGTGAGTTCACCCGTTCTTAAGTAAATCCTACTGTCATGATTTCAACTTCAAGTAACAAATTTCAATCCCTGGTGTCTGTTTTGGGAATCAGTATGGGTGACGAAGGAAAAGGCCGGGTAGTTCATGAAATTCTAGACGAGATAAATGCCTTAACTAAATCACCCGTCAGCGGAGTGATGAAAGCAAATGGTGGAGCCAATGCTGGCCATACTGCGGCGGGTCTAAAGCTAAATTTACTGCCCTCGGGAGTGGGCAATCCTGATGTCGACGATTTAATTATTGGTTCAGGAGTTGTGGCTGATCCAAGAAAATTTATTTGGGAAGCAAATCCCCTAGAAAACCGTGGGTTATCTGTAATCAAGAGACTTAAGATCGATGAAAAATGTCAGGTAAGTGATCTATCCCACAGACTGCTTGATTTGGCTTGGGAAAACTACCGTGAAAAACAACTAGGAGAAGAAAGCAGAGGATCAACCGGAAGAGGGATAAGTCCAGCTTACTGCGACGAGACAGGACAGTGGCAAATCTTCTACCAAGCATTTTGCGAAGATCGTTCTCTTTTCGCCAAAGATTTAAGAGGCAGAGTAAATCGTGCGATGGATACCATTCAGTATGTCTGTAAAGTGAGCACAGATGATTGGTTTAAATTTTTTGAAAAGCTTACCCAAGCTGAAACAAAAGCAAACCAAACGGCCATAAACGATAAAGTCTTCCCTAAAGAAGAGTTTAACTTCGTAAAATTTGCATCGGAAAAACCGTTTACATTGAATTTCGACTTGCTTGAGCAAACATACTGGGAAGCCGGAAGTAAATTGACGAAGTGTATTATCGATATTCGCACTTTGTTATTAGAAAAATTAAACCAAAAAAAATCTGTGGTAGTCGAATTTGGACAAGCCTATTGGTTGGACAAGCGGCATGGTTTTACTCCCAATGTCACTGCTTCGCATACTTTCTCGAGCGAAATTTTTCAGTCTGCAGGAATTCCCATGAGAGAAATTTCGCAGGTAGGTTGTTGTAAAGCATATGATACAAAGGTAGGAACTCATCATTTTATCACTCAGATTAAACCTGAGAAAAATAAACTGGCTCATCAGTTGTCTAAAATGGAGTTTGGCACTTCAACGGGAAGGCAAAGAATGGTGGGCTGGTTTGACTCCGTAGAAAAGGGAAATGCTCTTCGGTATGGGGGCTTTGACTGGCTTGTTATTAACAAACTGGATGCACTCAGTTACNCAGAAGAAGACTTCCAAGAACTAAAAATTTGCGTGGCTTATGAGGATTCAAGTGGAAAAAGGATAACTACAGTGCCAAGAAGTGAAAAGATTCGGAAATCCTTAAAACCGATATACGAAAAAATCCCTTCCTGGAAAGAAGATATCAGCCAATGCTCGAGCTTTGAACATCTTCCACCTGCTGCGAAAACTTATGTTGCAAGAATGATCCAGAGCACATGTGAAGTTGCCTACGGTAATCGCTTAGATCAAGAAGCGCTACCAGAATTACTATTTATTGGAGTAGGACCTGACCCGAATCAAGTAATCCGAGATTTACCTTCTTTAGCTGAACTGCTCGATTCATCTGTATAATAAAATTAGAATGGCTTCATTGCTCGCAACGCCTCCAGCACTTGAAAAATTCAGACAGCGTATTTCTTGGAATAACTTGCCTGTAGCATCTATACTTAAACACCTTGCCATCTGTATTGAAGAAGACTTGGGTGAAATACCAGAATCAAACCTTTTGGAGCGAGACATTACTACGAGAGCTGCTGGCATAAAAAACACAGGGACTGCAAGAATTGTCGTCCGAGAACCGACAGTCATTTGCGGACTAAAATTGATTCCTGTAATAGCAGAAGCATTCGGAACTGAAAAAGTAAAACTCCACACGCACCACATGGACGGAGATTTGGTTGAAGGAAATCAAGTAGTTGCAGAACTAACAGGTCCTGAAAATGAAATTCTGCTTTTAGAAAGATGTGTATTAAATTTTCTTCAAAGATTATCGGGGATTGCGACAAAAACATTTTCGTTTGTCCAAAAGATAGAAAATTATAATGTCGGNTTACTCGATACCCGAAAAACAACTCCTGGATTAAGNAANTTGGAAAAATACGCCACAGCTTGCGGAGGAAGTTACAACCATAGAATGGGTCTCCATGATCGTATTTTAATTAAGGACAATCATTTAGCTGCAACAGGATGCTCATCAGGCTTTAAATTAAAAAGTTTTCTTGCTGAAATTGTTAAAACAAAAGACCCTAAAATGATAGTTGAAGTTGAAATAGACAAACTAGAACAGTTTCTACCAGCTTTGGAATCAGGGGTAGATGCGATTCTCCTCGATAATTTCTCCCCAAAAGAAATNAATGAAGTGGTTCAAAAAAACGAGGGAAGAGTCGTATTAGAAGCAAGTGGAGGTATTGCGGAATCCACCCTCACAGATTANGCTGAAGCCAAGCCTCATTTTATTTCAACTGGAGCACCCATCCACTCAAGTAGATGGGTAGACATAGGCTTGGATTGGAATTAATTTAAAATGCCAAATTATCCCAAAGGTCAAAGAAAACGGATTTCACCGAGAAAAATCCANGTCAAATCGAAAAAAATTCAAGACCCAAACAGCTTTGTTCTGCGAATGCTCATTAATGCTGCTCCTTACTATGTATCCGGAAGTGTACTAGCTGAAAAACTGAATATGTCCAGAGTCGGGGTATGGTCAAGAATCGATAAACTAAGAAAAGCAGGCTTGACCATTGAGGCAGCACAGAACTTGGGATATCGATTAGCAGGAGAACCAAACGAATTTAACTTACCCCTGATCAATGCATGGATGAAAGAAAATAGAAAATCCTGCAAGATTTTCGCCTATGATCAAATTGATAGTACCAACAGCGAAGTAGAACGTTTACTTGCAAATAATGAGAAATCGCCCTTGGCCGTGTTGGCTAATCAACAATTGAAAGGGCGTGGTCGCTTGGGTCGTACTTGGCACAGTCCAAAGGGAGGTAATCTCTATCTATCCTTTGGTTTCAGGCCTAATGTTCAAGCAATTCGAATTAGAAACTTTACGCTTTGGCAAGGCATTCACATCTGTAAGTTTCTTTGTGACTACATTGGAACAGATAAAATTAAANTTAAATGGCCTAATGACTTATNCTANAAAGAGAAAAAACTTGCGGGTATGTTGGCAGAGGCTTCCATTGATTGCGAAAGAATTAAAACTCTGATTTTCGGATTAGGCCTNAATGTTAATATCCCAACTAAGCGTTTTCCTACAAGTTTATCCAAAGGTTCGGTTTCNCTGCAAAATATAGCNGGCGGTCAAATCCGATTACATGAGCTATCANCCAAAATNATTAAAATAGTTTTACAATCATTTGAAAGAAGCATCGACGGAAGCGTGCAGAATGAACTTTTCGAAGAATGGAAAGATGTGGATGCCTTGTATGGAAAAAGCATTCAAATCAAAACTGGTAAAGAATCCTTGGTAGGCAAGTCATCTGGAATTGATGCGGAGGGTAACTTACAACTGAAATTAAGAAATGGACGAATAAAAAACATTCACAGTGGAGAAATCACTATTCTTTAATTGAAAATAAACATGAGCCAAATTCAGTGTTTAGATATTGGAAATACGAGTACAAAACTTGGAATCTTTCAGGGTGAAAAGCTTTCTGACATCATAGTGGTCGAAACAACTAAATTAATTAAAGACCCGAATTCCATACTATCCAAAATTAAAGAAGAAAATGGTCCTCTGTCCTACTGTTCAGTTGTACCAAAAGCCGAAGATTCATTACTAAATGGACTGACCAATTTTGCTGGATGCATACATTCAGTAAGCTCTGATTCTCGGGCCAACCTACCTGTATCCTACCCTACCCCCAATGAAATTGGTGCAGATAGAATAGCCAACGCTATTGCTGTATTTAATACTCTTACTCTCCCTGCCGTTGTGATTGACCAAGGAACCGCTACCACATTTGACATTGTTACTCCCAATAGTGGATATGAGGGGGGCGTAATCCTTCCAGGTCCACAAGGCTTTCTTGACTACCTAAGTCATGCTACAGCACTTCTACCTCATATCAGTCTACCTAAAAGTTTTGTGATATCCTCATCCTACGGAAAGAGTACGAAAGATGCTATGCTGATCGGAGTATTTCTTGGGTACAATCAAATGATACAGGGAATGATTGAAAAATTAAACTTTGAACTTTCTGAACGATTTAATCAACGAATTAAATTTGTAATTACAGGAGGATCACCCCTTAAATTAGATCTTGATGGTTGCATACAACGCGAAAACCTTACCTTAGAAGGCTTGAAAATAGCTTTCGAATTCAATCTTTGAAATTTCATAGATGAGTGCAGAAGCAAAACCCCTTCCTATAATTGAAGTTTTAAATATCAAAAAAAGATATGGATTGATACAGGCTCTTAAAGGAATTAGTTTCTCCGTAGGCAAAGGCGAAATCGTTGGTTTCCTTGGACCAAATGGGGCAGGAAAAAGTACAACTCTAAAAATCCTATCCGGGCTCATTCCCGCAGATTCGGGCGAAGCAAAAGTATGCGGCGTAGATCTAGCAGAAGAAGAAGGTGAAGTAAGAAATCACATTGGGTTTTTACCTGAAAATAATCCCTTGCCAGAAGATCTCAGAGTAATCGAATACCTCAAATTCAGGGCAATGCTTAAGGGACTTAAAGGCAGTAGAAAAAGAGACAGAATAAGGATTGCCCTTGATATTTGCGACCTTGAAAGGAAAGTTTCAGAACGAAAGATTGGAAATCTTTCGAAAGGGTATCGACAAAGAGTAGGAATTGCAGATGCCCTTTTATCAGAACCACGCTTAGTTATACTAGACGAGCCAACAATTGGACTCGACCCAAGGCAATCAGCCATTACAAGAAAGATGATGGAACGATTAAGAGGTGAGGTCTCTTTTATTTTATCTAGTCACATATTATCCGAAGTCGAAGCTTGTTGTGATCGAATGATTATCATTAGTCACGGGCAAATCGTTGCTGAAGGCACTCTCCATGAATTACAAAATGAATTTATCAATAAAACTATCTTTGAAGTCGTTGCCTTAAGCAACAGGATCGACATTCACAAGAAAGTCAGAGAAATAGATGAAACTTGCGAGTTACTTCAGGACGAACCCGTTGAAGTCTCTGGCAAAAAAAGATTTATTTTTTCTACTGAAAAGGGAGAAGTGGTCGCAGAAAATATCCTCAGACATCTACTCAAGGATTCTAATCTTAGAGTATTTGAATTCCAAATCACAAAGCCTGATTTGGAAACCATTTTCCTAAGAGCAACCAAAAAGAATTGGGAACAAAATGATTTACTGGGAAAAAGATCTCGGCGTTTTTATAAAGAAAATACAATCTGATAGATTATGATAAACGGATACTGGGTAATCTTAAGATCTGAACTTTTCAGTCTCTTCATATCTCCGGCAACTTATGTATCTACTTTCTATTTCCTTGCATTGCTTGGAGTCGGCTTTCGTTTTTTTATTGAAAGTTTTATTGGAACCAATTGGATTCTCCCTCCCTTGTCTTCTCTCGCTGTAGGTCTAATTTTTGGATCCCCCGCACTTATACCATTTCTCACTATGCGAACATTAGCTGAAGAAAGAAGACTCGGCACCTTAGAAACTCTTATGAGTGCACCTATTGAAGGCAGTTCAATTATTATCGGTAAATGGAGTGCTAGTTATCTCTTTTTCCTCATAATCTGTTGTGGCGCCTACGCCTACCCCCTTTTATTATGGATACTTTTCCCTGAGCAGGCTCAGACCTTGGGTTTCAATCATATAGAACATTGGATCGGAGGCTTTATTTTCCTGATGTCCTTTGGGGCGAGCTTTACTGCAATAGGAATTTTTGCTAGTTCCGTAACCAGGAATCAAATGGTCGCGGGCATGTTAACTTTTTCCTTAATCACGCTTTATCTTGCCATTATGGCCTTCTCCTATGGAGAACCCCACCAAGTAGCTTCCAATAATGCCTACGACCAATTTTTAAGCTCAATTGGGGGATCTCTAAATAAAGGTCTAGATAAACTCCAATTCTTTGCAGTAGGAATTATTCACATTCCAACTATCCTGCATCAATTTATTGTTGTTTTTCTTTTTCTAACTCTGGCAACTTTGCAAATCGAAAGAATGAGGCACTAAAATGGACTTCACCCTAGCTAAAAGGAATAAAAAGCTAGATAGATGGATTTTGGTTGTATTGATTTGCACCCTTTGTCTGAGCCTAAATTATTTTACTGCAAAGATCGATTGGCAGTTTGATTTGTCAAAAGAATCAAAATATTCTCTTTCTCAAGAAAGTTTAGCCCTGTTAAATAAATTAGAGGAACCAGTGGAAATCATAGTTACTATCCGTGAAAAAAACGATTTGCCCAAGATAACTCATAAATTCCTCCATGACTTAAGGTTACTCCTAATCGCCCTAGAAAATGCTCCAACTAAAGAGCAAATTCGAGTAACGATGCTTGATGTTGACTCGCCCAAAGGACCTCCTTCGTTTCTTACAGAATTTAAGATTAATGAACCGAATCTGATTGTAGTTGCATCCCAAAATGGAGGTAAAAAAAATCTCTTTAGGTATAATGCTGAAGGTAAAACCAATCCATATGATAACTCTACTCCCTTTCGCTCGGAGGACTCGATCGCAAGACAAGCTATTTGGGAGTCTGAATTCTATGAAGGGTGGAAGGAGAGTTATAATGGTGTGTTAGAACCTACTAAATTTAGAGGAGAAGAAACTCTAGTTCGTGCAATGTTGGAAATAGCAGGTAAAAAGAACATTCAAAATACTGCATATTTCACCACCGGTCATGGAGAAAAGAGCCCTTTCGATTTTGATGAAGATAATGGCTTTTCCGGAGTTCGAAGAATGATGGAAGATAGAAACATTAAGGTATCTTCAATTGATCTAAGTTTAGTAGAAAAAATTCCATCAGATGCAAATATTTTGATCATTGCCGGTCCCAAAGGAACCTTTCAGGAGCAAGAAGTTTCTCATATTCGTTCTTTTCTGAATAATCGCGGCGGAAAAGTCATACTAGCTATTGACCCAGTCGAGGAGTTGTCTCTTTTAGACCGACCAGCCTTTGGTTTGCGCACTATTCTTAAGGAATGGGGAATAAGGTGTCATGATATGCTGATACACGACCCCGGGAATCAAAATTTCGATTTTTTCACCGGTGCTTACATTCTGAGAACTTATCTAAAAGACAGCCCCCACAAGATTATATCACAGCATTCTGAAATGGGACTTTCCATTCAATCAAATCGCTGTCGTCCGATAGAAACTTTTTTCGCCAACGATCTAAATAATTTCAAAACAGAGGAACTGCTT
Source organism: Verrucomicrobia bacterium TMED44 (assembly GCA_002168015.1). Classification (GTDB taxonomy): domain Bacteria; phylum Verrucomicrobiota; class Verrucomicrobiia; order Opitutales; family Seribacteraceae; genus Seribacter. Next base: position 36,454 of record NHCX01000080.1, on the reverse strand, counting down.
TTCTCTTCTAAATCATCGATTGGACTCTCTGGTTGGACTCAAAGAAAAAGTCCACCAATTAAAAATCCTCTTTTAGATTTGGATGGCAATATACCGGTCATTGCCATTTCAGAAAAAAAAGTTACGAGAGAAAGTAAATACCTTGCTGATGGAAAAATTGCTGTCCTTGGAAGTTCAGCAATCCTATCAAATAAATACTTAACTAAAAACACTGGAAATCAATTATTAGGCAAAAATCTCATTTACTGGCTGAATGAAAGATCGGAGATGCTAGAAATTCCCCCAAGAGAAGTAGAGACTTTTACGATTTCAATGCAAGAGGATGAATTCGATCGTTTTTTATATACAATTACAATAATACCTGGAGTCGTGGCTCTTGCAGGTATTTTTGTAGGTTGGCTAAGAAAAGAATTATGAAGAAAACAAAGACTTTTCTATTACTCGCTAATATAATTTTAGGTTTCGCGATCTACTTGTCTTGGGATAGTAACCAAAGCAAATCTTACTCTCTTTCAGATTCGCTCGTTTCAGTCTTAGCAAATATGAACTCGATAGAATTTCTAGCGCAAGAAGCGAATAACTCTCTAAAATTAAATAGAAAAGAAAACTCATGGGCAGTAGTTGATCCTTACAATTGGCCTGCAAACACCTTAACCTTATCAAACTTTCAAACAAAGCTAGTACATTTTGAATACACCCCACTACACGAAATAGAAAACCTGCAAGGAAGAGGTGAAATCTTAGAAGATTATGGGATCAACCAAAATTCCAAAAAGATTAGTATTTCTGGTAATAATCATAACATCAATTTTTGGATTGGCTCGAAGACTAGGGACGGTGGAAGCGTATATTGCTTAGTTCTTGATTCCAAGGTTCAAAGGAAAACTATTTTTAAGATAGATGAAGAAATAGATAAGCTCAGTAATATAAAATTTCTTGATTGGACCGTTAGAAATTTTATTAAAACACCTCTCTATGCTATAGAAAAACTATCTATTTCATTTTCAAGAGAAAATAATCAAACAAATACCACCTCGCTTATTCGTAATAATCAGGATTGGAGTTTTACCATTCCGTTTCAAGGAAATGCAGACCCAGAGAAAGTCATGCTACAATTGAACAGCTTATTATCTGCCAACATTACAAGTTTTAATAGCTCAAATGATTATTTAAATAATATACCAAAAAAGAACTGGACTACTGAACTAGTGATAACAGGTTTCGATCAAACCGAAAGTTTTCAATTTGCTCCTCGATTAAACTCTGAGGAAGGTAAGGTTATTGGTAAATCGAGTAACCATGAAACTACTTTTATATTGGATGCAGACTTTATGAATAATTTGAATGACTGGAGTACTAAATTGCGAAGCAGAACTATTTTTGATCTCTCGCCACAGGAAGTAGATTTGTTTGAAATTTCTCAAGGAAAGGAAACTGTTCAATTTACAAAATCTGAAAACAATCGTTGGCAAGTAACTGAAAGTAATATGACAAATTCGTACACGATGCTAGCAGACAATGAAGAAATATCATCTTTTTTTCGCGTGCTAAATTCTTCGAGTGTTGAACAATTTTTGGCTGCACCAATTGGCGAGGGTGATGCAATTAAATTTAAAATGGATGATCCCATTTTTAGGGTTACAGTTAGTGATCAAAATTTAAATAGAAACATATTCTTATTTAACCGGACAACAAACGAAAATAAGCTTTGGACAATAATGGACACAAACCAATCACTTATTTGCCTTGTAAAACAAGACTTTGGCAATTTGTTAAAAATAAATCCTCTAAAATTTAAATCAAAAGTTCTCCTCTCAGACGACTACTCTGTACAACAAATCCTACTAAGTGAAAATGAACATAACAAGACAATTGAATTAAATAAAGGACTAGAAAGTAGTTCCTTTCGAATCTTATCAACTATGCAAGCTCACTCTTTTATTAGTAATAATTTCCTTGAAGATGGAACTTGGGTAGAAGGGGACTGGGTACCATGGAAATATCAGTTATCCTATCGGAATGAAAGTAATAGCAACTGGGTAAGATTTAAACTCAGCGAACGGAAAGGTGCTACCACATGGTATGGAGGAGATCCAGTCTCTGAATTAGTATTTAACCTACCAATTGCAATCATTGAAGAGATTTCGCAACTAGTTTCCTTAAGTAAAAATGATAAGAGCTTGCAAAAGAAAAAACTTTGAATCCTAAACAGGCATACTGTTCTCTGAAATCGTCTAGTTTTGGTACGAAATTCATTACACTATTTTTATTTCTTCAAGTAGCTATTTTACTATTTAAAAATGTTAGTGTTACCATTCCTCATTATTTTGCGAATTCATTAATATCAGAACTTATTTTCCATTCGGATGTAGATGCTGAAATCTCAAAACTCAAGGTAAGTTTTGGTGGAAAGATTAGTTTTGATAAGATAAAAATAGAAGATTCGTCAGGTATTTCTCTAAAAATCAAAAGAGGAAACCTAGAACTTAATATCATAGATCTGTTAAATTCTTCTTTTCTTCCTCTAAATTCTATTGAACTAAATGAAATAGAAGTCGGTTCCGTCCACGAAGAAACAAATTTCCTAGAATTTAAGTTTATCAAATCAAACTTTAGAAACGATTCTGCATATTTAAATATTCAATCCTCAATTGCCCACAATAGTATAGGTGCTCGAGGAATTTTACCTTTGAGTTATTTCAAAGATTCGAAATCAAAGGAATTTAATCTTTCTAATTTCCTTAAAGAAAGTGGAATCTTATTAAAAAATGTTCATGGTAAATCTCTAGAATTCAGTCTCGAAAATTGTATCATTGTTTCAAATATATCTGATTCTTCGAAATTTTTCCTAACAATTGAATCGAATGCCGAGTACCAACTCCCATCAAAATACAGAATTAAAGACAGTGTAATTAATTTAGATACAGACCAATCACTGAGCAGAATTTTAATTAAAGGAAAAACTGATGAAAGCCAGTTCATTATTCCAAACCAATCTTTTAGTGTCTTTAATATAACTAATGAATTAGTAATTGAAAAATTTAACCAAGCTTTCCAAATATCTTACAATGACTGTAGCGTTAAGTCATCTACTTTAACTGGAAAACTCACTGGTTCTCTTAGACCATTTAAATTAGTTTATAACTCTGACAATTTGTGTAACACAATTAGGTTTATTTCAACAACGAAGGCAATTAACAGTAGCTTGACATACTGCAGTGAAAAAAACCAAAACTTCATACAAGGTTTTATCAAAATTAAACCCAATCATCTTAAACTTGATTTCGTAAGGGAAGAAGAAAATTACAATGTCTTTTCAGGAGAAACATTAAATTTTACTTTTAATAAGAATACCGCAAATATTAGCGGTAAATACCCTACATCATTTAAGGTAAACGCAAAGGGCTTCTCTGCACTTGAAGCTCCCATTGGAGATTTTGAATTTATGGGTGAAATAGGAAATGATTTATCGGTCGAAATCAAAACAGCCCGTGGCAAACTTGGGAAAAGCGTAGTCGAGGGTAGTTACTCGCAAAGTTGGAATCCCCATGCATATGAATTTCGCCTCAAGGGCAGTTGCCATCCTCCGGATATAAACAATTGGTTCAATAATTGGTGGAAAAGCATTTGGTCAGATTTTTCTTTTTCAGAGAATATCCCTATGGGAGACTTTAAGATTTCAGGCATTTGGGGTGGAAAACCCGGGAATTCAAATACTTATGGAATCATTGATTCTAAAGAACTGTCATACAAGGGGTTTAAGACGGGCAATTCAAAGGTTAAAATTAAGGTTGATCAGAACTCAACATTAATAATCAGTGACAGCATCTCCCACTCCCAAGGTAAAATTAGTGGATATCTTGAGTTTCCTAGAAAGCTTAAAAAATCCCCTATTCAATTAAAATTCTTCCTAGATGGGATTTACCCATTAAATGAGGCTAGATCTATTTTCGGTAAAAAGTTCGAAGAATCAATTACAGATATCAATGCTTCAAGTATGCGTTGCAATGCTGTGGGCGAGGTTTTTAACCAAACGCCAGACCAGAAAAATAAAAGTAATTTTTCTCTGCAATTCCAAACCCAAGAACCTATATTTTATAAAGGGATAATGGTTAGCGATTCAGAAGGACAAATTAAAAAAAATGATTTGTTGACAAGCGGAAGTTTACCTCGGTTCAAAATTGCAGACGGATCAGGTCAAATGAATTTCGAGTTAGACTCAAATGGGAGCGAAGAAACCATTAAATTTAATTTTTCTTTAAAAAAAGCCAATAACCGCTTGATCGTGGAACAATTCATCAAAGCGAAAGAAAAAGGATTTTTTACTGATCACACAGACAAGGATCAAAACCCAGAACCAAAATCAACTTTTAAAGTTGATAGTGGTTCATTGACTATTTCTTTACAAGCGCAAGGTCCGCTCAATAATCCGCTTCAGTTTGAAGGCACGGGGATGATGCAACTTGAAGAAACAAAACTCGGTCAAATAAACCTTCTCGGAGGACTAAGTAAAGGGCTTTCGAATCTGAAAATTCCACTCCCCACCGGTGCATTATCATTCAACGAACTTATTCTCCCATTTGAACTTAACAACGAATCGATTATTTTCGACAAACTAACTCTCAACGGTCCATTATCAAAAATCACCGCTGATGGTAATTTGAATCTTGGCACTGGCACGCTTGATATGATTGCAAAACTTAATCTAGTCGGAAATCTTCCTTTGCCTCTAATAAAAAACTTGGTTCAATTTGCAGATCCGCTCTCTAGAATGACTGAGTTAAAAATAACTGGAGATTACAAAAACCCTAAATGGGAGATACTCCTATCAACTCAATAGCCATTCATGGTCTGAGAACTAAGGAAATAAATAATTTGTGAGTATTCAAGCATTGCATGATCCCGAAATTCAGTTTTGCTGTAATAATTAATTTAAACAATAAAAGGAGGAGCTGATCTTGGACTTAAGCGAACTTAAAGGTATAATAAATTTAATGCAAAAATCAGATCTCACAGAGCTGGAGATCGAATTACAGGATTTGAAATTGAGAATGGCCAGACCTGGGGGAGAAAAAGTTAACTATGAAACAGTTATTCACCAACCTCAGACCAAACCATTAGGACCTGCCGTAGAAAACGCACAGCAGAAAGTCTCAGAAGAAGGAGTAGAAATATTTAAATCGCCAATGGTTGGAACTTTTTATCGAAAACCTTCGCCAGATGATCCAGCATTTGTCGAAATCGGTAAGCAAACAAAAACTGGAGATATACTCTGCATTGTAGAGGCAATGAAGGTAATGAACGAAATCCATGCAGAACTCAATGGGGAGATAATCGAAATTCTCGCCGAGGACGGTGAAAGCGTAGAGTATTCTCAACCTCTTTTTAAGATCCGCAAAGGATAGTTGAATGATTCGTAAAATTCTCATTGCTAATCGAGGCGAAATTGCTCTTCGAATAGTCCGGGCTTGCAGAGAGCTAGGCATTCAAACTCTTGCGGTTTATTCTGAAGCAGATGAACAATCATTACATGTGCAGCTTGCAGACGAAGCAATTTGCATTGGACCTGCACCTAGTAATGAAAGTTATCTAAGAGCAGATCGGATTCTAAGTGCCGCCGAAATCGCTGATGTTGATGCCATTCATCCCGGCTATGGCTTTTTATCCGAAAACGCCGAGTTTGCAGAGCAATGTGAATCCTGTAACATAACTTTCATAGGTCCACGTTCAGACACAATCCGTAAAATGGGTGACAAAGCGAAAGCTAGAGAAACCATGGATAAGGCAAAAGTTCCAATAATCCCAGGCAGTGAGGGTGCTATTGACAATGAAAAGGAGGCTCTTAAAGTAGCTAAATATATAGGTTTTCCAGTTATCATAAAAGCAGTGTCTGGTGGAGGAGGAAGAGGTATGAGAATCGCCAGTAATGCAGTTTCATTTACTAGAGAATTTCAGTCTGCAAGAATGGAAGCAGAAAAAGCTTTTGGAGATGGTACGATGTATGTCGAAAAATACCTTGAAAATCCAAGGCACATCGAATTCCAAATCATGGCTGATAAACACGGAAATGTGGTACACCTTGGAGAGAGAGACTGTTCTGTACAAAGAAGGCATCAGAAAGTCATTGAAGAAGCACCCTCCCCTTTTCTGGATAAAACACTCCGTAATAAAATGGGCAAAGCTGCGATTAAGGCGGCTGAAGCTTGTGATTATGTAAATGCTGGCACTATTGAATTCCTAGTCGATGCGAAAGGCAAATTCTATTTCATCGAAATGAATACTCGAATTCAAGTTGAACATGGAGTGACAGAAGAGGCTACTGGGGTCGATTTAATCAAAGAACAAATTCAAATCGCCTCAGGCAACCGCCTGAGCTTCGCACAAAAAGAAATTGTGTTAAGTAAGCATGCGATTGAATGTCGTATTTGTGCTGAAAACCCGTCCAAAAACTTCATACCTTCACCTGGAACAATTGATTTATACTACGCCCCTGGAGGTCATGGAGTCAGGGTTGATTCGCATGCTTATGGTGGGTACACCGTTTCGCCTCACTACGACAGTATGATTTGTAAGCTCATTACTTATGGGCGTACTCGTAAAATAGCGATGGACAGAATGTATCGTGCTTTAAGCGAATATTTGATCAGAGGTATAGATACGAATATAGAATTTGTTAAAGCGGTGATCTTGGATCCAGCCTTTCGCCAGGGTGAGGCTACAACTTCGTATGTTGAAGAATTTCTGGCCCGTGCACCCAAAGATCTTTTTGAAAATAAGAAAAGTTGATATAACACCCATGTTAAAATGACCAAAAGTAAGAAAGAAGAACCCGAAGAAGAAATTATCCCCACCATTTCAGCAGAGTCTAGCGAGTTAGGCACAATCCGTATTAACCATAGCGTTGTGGCAGGAATTGTTCGCCTCGCAACTCAATCAGTCAAAGGAGTCGTAAATGTTGGTGGCGGTGGTGTTGTTGAAGGTCTAACTGATTTCTTTTCAAAGAAAGAGTCTGAGAGAGGGGTTAAGGTAACAGAGTCTGCCGAAAATGGTTATGAGATAGAGGTTAGAGTAGTCTTGGAATTTGGAGTCGATCTAGCCAAAATTGGTACAGCTATCCAAGAAGCCATTCGTGACCAAATTCTGGCAATGACTGGAAATCATACAAAATGCATTGATGTAGTCATCGATGATATTAAAATGGATTCTATCGATAAAGATGATGATGATTCTTGGACCGCTGACGCAACCAATTAATTTATAAAAATGCCACCCAGTCTTCAGGATTTTTGGCTATGGACACTTGAGCAAGCTGTAACGAAACCTATTTGGTGGTATTCGTGGGGTGTTTTGTTACTACTTTGCCTACTTTTGTGGGTTAGCAAACGAATTAAGAAAGATTTGGTACCTATTTTGTCGGATGAAGAAGGCAATGTTCGAATAACTCCTCATGCCCTCCAAGAACTTGTCAGTAAATCTTGCCTTACTATGCCTGGCATCCACTCCCCTTCAACAAGCATTAAAAACAATGGAGGTCAAATTCGACTATTAGTTAGAATTCAGGTCAATACCGATTGTAATGTCAAAGATGCCCGAAAACAGTTAAAGGACAAATTAGAGCATATAATGGTTGAGAATCTTTGTTTCTCCAACTTCGGTGGAGTTGATTTGATCATAAAAGGGTTCAGGGAAGCTAAATAAACTAGTTTTCCTTACTCAGTTGTAAAGCTGGCTTTGTAAAACGAATAGGTAGTTTTTTTCCTCTCACATCAGCGAACCAATTCGACGAATCTTTTTTTTCTACATATTCATATTCTATGTATGCAGTTCCAATCGGTGAATTTAGAATTGGTGAATATCCACCCGAAAGTACTCTACCCGCCAAAGAATTCTCGAAAATAATCTTATTCTGCTCCCGAGGAATTCTCCGATCTTCCACTAGATACTTCATAACACGGCCGTAATTCTTCTCTTCTTTTTGCACCTTTATAGCTGCTCTCCCCAAAAAATCTCCCTTCTGCAAGGAGACTGCCCACATCAGTCCTGCTTCTAACGGGGATATACTTGCTGAAATTTCATGTCCATGTAGACAAAAACCTGCCTCAAGGCGCAAACTATCTCTTGCAGATAAACCAACCCAGCTGGCTCTACCCTCCTTACAAAAAGAAGAAATTGCACTTGCAAAACCATCTAAAACATTAATTGGTAAAAAAATCTCAAACCCATCCTCGCCTGTGTATCCTGTTCTTGCCACATAACAATCTTCATTAAGAAAGGTAAATTTATCAAAATGCATTCGTTCAATAGCAGAAAAATCTTCTTCTAGAACTTCGTCTAGAAACGCTGCACTTTGAGGTCCTTGAACAGCTATTAAGCCATAAAGATCTGAATCATTTTTAAGGGTACAATTAAATGATGAACAAATCTCGTTAAGATGATTATAGTCAATCTCTATATTTGATGCATTAACGCATAAAAAAAATTGATCACTAGAAACTCTGTAGACAATGAGATCATCCAAAATGCCGCCGTTATGATTACAGAGTAACGAATACATTGCCTGACCATCATAAATCTTGGTTAAGTCTCCAGTAAGTGAGTAGTTCAAGAAAGACATTGCATCTTTGCCTTTTACTGTAAATTCACCCATGTGGCTCACATCAAAAAAACCGACATTTTGCCTAACTGCCATATGTTCACTAAGCGAGCTACCATAAGAAACTGGCATTTCCCATCCGGCAAAATTAGTAAATTTCGCGGAGTTATCTTGGTGAAACTTGTGAAGTTTTAATTGTTTTACTTCGTTCATAGAGATCAAGGCTTGCGTTATATAGAAACAGAGACTTTCTTGCTAGTGATGATAAAGGCTACTGTCAAAAGATCATTATTATTTTTATAAATGACGATCGAACTTGTTTTAGCAATAGCACTCACTATTGGAATTTCTGCTCTCTGCTCGACACTGGAAGCCATGATTCTCAGCATAACGGTTGCTGAAATCGAATCGTTTAAAGAAAAACACCCCAAAAAGGGAAAATTGCTCGAGAAATTTAAAATTGAACTAGAGGAAACGAGTTCTGCGATTCTGAGCTTAAATACAATTGCAAATACACTAGGCGCAACATTGGTTGGTGGATTGGCAGAGAAAAGCTTTGGCGGGCACGAAAACAATCTGTTAATTTTCGCTCTTGGAATGACCCTGGGCATTTTATTCTTTTCTGAAATCCTACCGAAGAATCTTGCTGTTTCCTATCGCTTTGAAATGGCCAGCAAACTAGTCTACCCACTTGCATCTGTTCGGTGGCTTATGGCACCAATCTCTAAAGTATGCAAAGTAACAGTACGGGCTATTGTTCCTCAAAAGGATAAACTGAACGAAAGCGATGAGCAGGAAATTATTCTCCTCGCACAAAAAGGGGCCAAAGAGGGTACTTTAACCAGTGAAGAAAGTGATTTGGTAACCAACTCATTGCGTCTAGATAAGTTGAAAGTTGAAGAAATAATGACTCCGCGAACAGTCATGTTTTCTCTTGATCAATCACTGACAGTCGAAAAAGTATTTCAGCACCACCCGAATATACCCTTCGCAAGAATTCCAACTATTCATGAGAGTATTGATCATATTTCCGGTCTTGTTCGCCGAAGAGACTTACATAACGCCTTAGTTGAAGGAAGAGAGAAGACTCCCCTCAGTGACCTGTCTCAGGATGTGGTCTTTATTCCTGAAAATGCAACGGCAGACAAAGCTCTTCGCCTTTTACTTTCGGAACACTGTCAACTAAGCGTGGTTGTTGATGAATTTGGTTCGGTCGCCGGAGTATTGGCCATGGAAGACATTATTGAAAGTATCCTCGGTCAGGAAATCTTTGAACATGACGATATCGCAGTTGATATGAGAGAACTTGCAAAACGCAGACACAAAGCCAAAAAATCAACAACCTCCCAATGATTGCATCCATGGAAAATTCAAATTTTTGGATACATAATCTCAGCCCTTTTTTATGGGAATTCCCCGGTAAATTTGCAGACTGGGGCCCGGGTGGAATAAGGTGGTATGGGGTATCTTACCTCCTTGGCTTTGCATCTGCATATTTTCTACTCCTTCAATACTTTAAATGTAAAAGGAGCCCCTATGACCATGAACAAATAATGAACCTGATGACCTTTCAGGTAATTGGAGTTCTAATTGGTGGCAGAATTGGATACCTACTTTTTTATCAGGGTGAAAAGTTTTTAAGTGACCCCCTTTCGATTTTTCGGGTATGGGAAGGCGGAATGGCTAGCCATGGAGGATTTATTGGAGTTTTTGTAGCAACCTTATGGTATGCCAAGCGATCTTCGCAGAGCATTAGACCTATAGGCGACCTAATCGTCACTGTAGTCCCGCCCGGTTTATTTTTCGGTAGAATCGCAAATTTCATAAATGGGGAACTTTGGGGAAGAACTACTCAGGTGGACTGGGCTGTATTATTTCCCAAAGCCCCTGATTTTGCTTTAGGAATAGGTAGGCACCCATCTCAAATCTATGCAGGTGTATTAGAAGGCCTACTTCCGTTTTGCCTAATTCAATGGAGATTTTGGAAAACATCTATCACCGCAAAATACCCTGGACAACTAGCAGGTGAATTTCTAATTCTTTACTCAATTGCAAGAATCTTTAACGAATTCTATCGCGAACCCGATGCCTCCTTGCTCATGGGGATGAGCAGGGGACAGTTTTATTCTCTCTTCTTATTCATTGGTGGATTAATTGTGATTTATTGGGCGAGAAAAAGTGGGAATTCAGGTAAGCTAGCAGCAAAATGAGAAGTTGTTCACCATATTTACTAATTATTTTTACTTTGGGAATTATTTGGCTTTGACACCACGAATACTTAAAAGTGAGAACTAGGGTAAACAATTAAAATTATGCTCGCCAACTTATTTGGATTTCTATCAAACGATATCGGAATTGACCTCGGAACAGCCAATACTTTGGTATTTGTAAGAGATCGAGGAATCGTCTTGCGCGAGCCAAGCGTGGTAGCGCGTTACAAAACAAGTAAAAAAGTTTGTGCGGTGGGTGCAGATGCCAAACGAATGCTNGGTCGTACCCCTGGAACGATCGAAGCACTTCGTCCAATGAAAGACGGTGTGATTGCTGATTTTGAAATTTCAGAAGCAATGCTTCGTTATTTTATTGAAAAAGTGGATAAAAGAAAATTGGTACCACCCAGAGTTGTCATAGCGGTGCCCTCCGGAATCACTGCAGTTGAAAAACGGGCCGTCAAAGATTCTGCCATCCGGGCAGGAGCGAGAGAAGTTTTACTCCTAGGAGAACCAATGGCAGCTTCCATCGGTGCAGGTCTTCCTATCGATGAAGAATATGCAAATATGATTGTAGATATTGGAGGAGGAACCACAGAAGTTGCAATTATTTCAATTTCCGGCGTTTCTTATCAACGTAGTATTCGGGTCGGTGGCGATGAACTCGATGAATCCATTATCGCATACATGAAGCGAGCATATGGTTTACTGATTGGTGAAAGAACTGCGGAAGAAATTAAATTTAGTGTCGGGTCGGCCGCCTCCATAGACACCGGAGAATTGAGTATGGATGTGCGAGGAAGAGATGCAACCGCAGGCCTTCCCAAGACAATCCATATAACCTCCCAAGAAATTAGAGAAGAAGCACTTAAGGAAGTGGTTTCTCAAATAGTTGACCTAGTTAAAAACGCTCTCGATAGATGCCAACCTGAGCACTCCGCGGATTTGATCGACAGAGGAATTGTATTGGCCGGTGGGGGTGCCCTTATCCGAGGACTTGATCAGGTGATAAGCGATGCCACAGGACTTTCAGTTATACAAGCAGAAGACCCACTTTGTTGTGTAGCTAATGGAACAGGTAAGTTCCTCAATTTACTTGGTACATTGACTCGTGAACAGGTTGACCGACTAGTCACGCAATAAAAACTCCCTTTTGGCCAACAACAAACAAAGGCCAAGTTCCAAACCCTTCTTTTACTTGGGTTTAACTCTAGTGGGATGGCTTCTTATTCCCCTTGGTTGGAAAATTGCCTTTCAATCCGCATTCGACGAATTCCATGCTCCAATATGGGAAGCGAGCAGTCGCCTTCGCGATCTTAGCCATTACTGGGGTCACATTTCTGATTCTAAGAATACACTTATTTCGAAAGGCCGAGATCATGCAAGGATTCTAGCTGACGCCAAAATACAAATTGAGCGCAAAGAAGAATTAAAAAAAGAAATGATTGAACTCAGAAAACTCAAATCTGAAATCGTTAAACTTGAAAAGTCACTCAATGTATCCCCTGCGTTCCAGTGTTCCCCCGAAATTGCAAGAGTTACTCGTCGCACTCTTTCTGGTTGGACCCAAAGCATTGAAATAAATAAAGGTAGAAATTCTAATCTGCGGAAAGGCATGGGGGTTATATTTGGAGATGGTATTGTCGGAAAAATTGACAAAATAAACAGTCGTTCATCAAAAATTCAATTGGTCACCCATCAAGGCTTTCGGGTAGTTGCTCATCTTAAAGGAGATGATCGACCAGTAACTTTTCGGGGTACAGGCATCTCGCTTGGAGGCAAAAGCTTTGGCTTAATTTCAGATGTACCCCAAGATGTTTTAATTCCCAAAGATGGTGCCCTAGAGATCGTAAGCTCGTTGTTAGGAGGAAGATTCCCCAAAGGTATCAAAATTGGAACAGTATATAAACTTGAGCCCAGTATAGACGGTTTATTTCAAACTGGACAAGTTACTCTAAGCAGTAAACTTAATGAAATCGAAGAAGTCACCATTCTAAAAAAAGAGCATGATTAGTCATTTCAGTACATATCTTGTTTTTTTGGCTACTCTGCTTTTTTTTAGCGTTTTGATCTTCATAATATCTACCATGAACTCAACCTTAGGACAGTTTGGTCTTTTTCTTTTTATACCTGCAGTTTTTTTGATTACACCATCTACACTGAGTAAGAAATTATCATTTTCCCTCATTATTTTTAACGGAATCATCTTAGATTACTATAATATGCTCCCGTTAGGGCTTAGTGTTTTCATGCTTATACTATGCTATATTCTTATTCAAGAAAACTTCCATTTATCCAAAGCCTCAGGGTTTATGAATAGCACACCATTACTAATAGCCTTAAATTGTTTCCTCTGTGTTGCCTTATTTACCGTAACAAAATTTGACTTTTTGGCTTTGTCAAGTTGGCAACTCTTGAGATTCCTCACGGACTCCCTAGCCTCTTCTATTGTAGTCTATTTGTGCTCTAAACCGATTGCTCTATTTCTCGATAGTTTCACATTAAAAATAAGTACTATCGCCTCTCCAAATTCCCTCAGTAAAGAATAAATATGGAAAAATACTTTCCAGAAGGCAGGAGATTAATTCTTTTTAAAATTCTATTTGGAATTCTATTTGCACTCTTAAGTTTTTTTTTAGTTCACCGCCAACTTTTCCAATACAGCCAATATAAAGACCAAGAGAGAAAGCAGGGCCAACGTAGAATAGTACGCCCAGGACCAAGGGGTGATATCTTTGACCGAAATGGCCAATTATTGATTGGTAATAAAGCACATTTCTCCGCAAAGCTTCACCTCGGTGCAATTGATAAAGAGATTTGGAATAGAAAAAAAAGTTTGCGTGAGTCTTCCCTCATCATACGAGAATCCCTGAAAGAACAATTCCCCATAACAATTGAACAGTTAATTGCTGATGGGTTCGACAGATCTGAAATTAAAAGTAGATTTATTCGAATTTTCGGAAAAGCAAAAAATGTAAACGAAGAGTGGCAACGTGTCATAGTGTATTTTCAGGAAAAACGTCTTCCCGTTGAGCAGGATAAAACAGGAAATTGGCATTGTAATCTGCCTAGTCTCAACCCGAACCTAAAAATTTCCTTAGCAGTTCAAAATATTGATAGTAAAATCGCGGTTAATCTAGCTAATCTGCTGACGGTCCACTTTGAAGTTAATTCTCAGGGAAAGGTTACACCGGTTAATCCTGAGCTAAACGATGAAAGCTCGCAGACCTTCTTAAGTTCTTTTTTCTCACCGGATCCATCATGGGAGAAAGTTTTCTCAACAAATGGGTCATCAATTACCTGGGAGGCTCGCCTGAGCGTAGTTCAGCAGTACACCGACAAAATAAATAACTTAATTGGTCGAAATACAAAATTTGAATTAAAAGTATTAATAAGGCATTGGAGGGAAAAACTGTTATTACCTATTGAATTAGCAGATAACTTAAAGCCCAAAGAGTATGCCACTCTTGTGGAAGAAATCGATGCCAACTCCCCCATTGAAGTTCAAGCGGAGGCGATCAGACACTATCCCTTTGGAGACTTGGCCTCCCATGTGTTGGGCTATGTCGGAAGTGGATATGAGGCAAAGACTGATGGTCTATCAGGAAACGATTTAGCTACTTTTGAAATTAAAGGCAGAAAAGGGAAAGCAGGATTAGAAAAGGTCTTTGATGATCATTTGAGAGGCATCGATGGTGGAGAAATCTGGAGGGTTAATCCGGATGGAACTCGATATGACCAAATTGAAAAAAAAGTTTCGAGAAGAGGCAAGAGTTTGACAATAAGCCTTGATGCGGAACTTCAAAGGATTGCTGAAGATTCTATACAAGAGATGGTCATTAAGGTTAGTAAAGTCAGAATTTTACCTGATCTAGACTGGCGAAAGACAATCTTGCGAAGAACAAACCAGGCACTTCTTGGCTCAAATGAAAAGAAAGTGTCAGCACAGCTTTTACTTTCTGCTTTTTTGGATGCACCTTTCCCTTTGGATGGTAATCAAGCTTCAACCGTTGCAGGATTTCAAGGAACACCAAAAGACGCNGATAGGCTGCTTAAAATGCTTTATGCAAAAGGGGTCTTATCGAAACCGAATATGGAAATTGATCAGTATGAATTGGCTCCACCACCCCTTCCTCCAGGTGCAGCGGTATTAATTGACTTGAAAAATGCGGAAATTCTAGCCCTTGCCAGTAAGCCAAATTACGATCTCTCCCAACTAACCCCCTTTATTCCACAATCGGTCTATGACCAAATACAAAGAAGGGAAGCTTGGTTACCAAGGGCTTGGCACCCCGGTTATGCACCTGCTTCCCCATTCAAACTGGTAACAGCTATTGCGGGCTATAGAGCTGGGCAATTGGAAGCGAATGCAACGATGAAATGTGACGGTATTTATCGTGGAATGGAATGCCATGTATTCCCCGGCGTGCATGGCGAAGTAAATTTACGTGATGCAATATCCCAAAGCTGCAATGTTTACTTCTTCCGTCTTGCTGAAAAAATTGGTTATCAAAATCTGATAGATACCGCAAAACTCATGAAGTTAAATTCCAGTCCATCCATTGAAATTCCTACTCTCAGGGACAATCCTATTGTCCCCGATCCAGACTGGAAGAAAAAGAGGATCGGAGTCAGGTGGACATTGGAAGATACATTTAATATTTCAATCGGACAGGGAGGGCTCAGGCAAAGTCCGCTTCAAATGGCATGTATGGCAGCTCAAATTGCCACCAATAGACAATTTTTCCAGCCTACATTAATTCATGGAGTAAACTCATCTTTACCTCCAAGTCCAAGCCTTGGTCTCAACCAAGAATTCCTAGACGAGATAATATCAGGCATGCACAAAGCTACACGAAAAGGAACGGCCAGAAGGTGTCAAATTAAAGATATACCTGTTGCTGGTAAGACTGGCACCGGGCAATGGAGAAATCATAACATGAACCTAAACCTTGCTTGGTTTGTGGGTTTTGCACCCGTCGATGAGCCTGAAGTCGCNGTGGCCACTCTTGTTGAGGGAGTAATTCCTCAGGATCATGTCCAAGGGGGATTGACCGCGACGCCAATCGCACGCGATTTGCTCCAGGCATATTTTGACCAAAAAAGGGCCAAGCTTGCCCTTGACCGAAACTAAAACATTCAACCAACGATTAATCATGGTAGCTACAAAATCCAANATGCTTCCTATCGGAACAAAAGCCCCATTCTTTACATTACAAGATGTAATTACAAAAAAAGAAATAGAACTCTCGGCAAACAAGGCAGGAAAAGGTTTATTAGTCGCATTTATTTGCAATCATTGCCCATTTGTCATTCATCTAATTGAGCACTTATCCCTAAGTTTTAACGCATTGCTTGATCAGGATATTGTAGTCTACGCAATTTCCTCAAATGACATAGATCGATACCCTCAGGATTCACCTGAAAAAATGGTTGAACTCGCTGAAAAGTACGGATTCTTATTTCCATATCTTTATGATTCTGGTCAAACTGTAGCCCATTCTTTCCAAGCGGCATGCACGCCTGACTTTTTTCTTTTCAATGATCAACAAAATCTTTTTTACAGNGGAAGATATGATGCGACTAGACCGGGTAGTGATGAAAGGGTAAACGGTAAAGATTTACTGGGTGCAGTGGGAAGCATGTTGAATCATCAAAATCCGCCAGTTAATCAATCCCCAAGTATAGGCTGTAACATAAAATGGACTGCGGACAACGAGCCTGCTTACTTTAAAAGCTAGGCTCATTAAAATTAATTTTTCAATAATTCTTAAAATGAACAAGGTTTATTTACTTGTCATCACATAGACGCCATCCCATTCGTCACCTGGAGGATTTTCTTCCATAACTTTGCACCTATCAATTAAGATCATAGAGGGGTTATCTTTAACTCCGGGTGTTACCCCTGGACGGTTAGGTTCCAGCTCCTTTGCTTTTTCAAAGAGTTTGAGTGCTCCCCCCCAATCCTGCTTTAAATATTTATCTATTCCTTGTCGAAAGCAGTCCAAGCAGTCTTCCGTCTCTTGAGTCAATTCATTCATAAAACCAGTTGGTTCATACATAGCCACAGGTTGTGACCTCCCCTTTACCACGATTTTGTCTAAATATCTAAAAGCAATGTCATCCTTGGTTGCTGCAGAAGCAATTTTTGTTTCTTCCGTGACCATAATGTACGCACCATAAGCTTTCGCACCACTTTCACACCGTGCAGCTAAGTTTACCATATCGCCCATCATCGTATAATTGAATCGGTCTAAAGCCCCCATATTNCCCACAGTAGCTGTACCGGTATTGCATCCAATTCGTGTTTGCATTTGAGTGACTAGACCATGACACTTCCCCCACTTTTCAACCTCCGGAACCCATTTCTCGCGAAGTTCAATTTGTTTTTTCTGCATAAGGATAGCAGTTCTAACGGATTGATAAGCATGATCGGCCATAGGAATAGGAGCTCCATACATTGCAACAATTGCGTCACCGATATATTTATCCAAGGTGCCTCTCTCTTCTTGGAGAATATTTGTCATGGCAGTTAAATATTCATTCATCAAATCTACCAAGCCAGTAGGAGTCAGTAATTCAGAAAAACTTGAAAATGCCTGAACATCGCTAAAGAAAGCAGTAATCCCAGTCTCCTCACCTCCCAATTTTGGCTCTTCTCCAGATTCTACCATTTGTTCCACGAGATCAGAAGAAACATAACTCCCGAACATTCCTTTCAGTTTTCCTTTTGCTTTTTGTTCAATTACAACCATGGCCGCAAGACCTACAAATGCGGTGCTCAAGCCGGCACATGTAGGTGTAGTAATTGGCCAGATGATATGGGACTCAGAGAATGTATAAAAAGCCAAACCAACATACCCGATAAGCATAAGAAAACCGCAAGCTTGAACAATACTTGCACGATTTCCTTGATAGACCGCAAAACCTGCCAAGAGNATACACACAATAAAAGTGGCCACGTAATCCATCCAGTCAGGAAGCCTTTTTAAGTATGTTCCGGTGGTTAAAGTTTTGATCAGGTTACCGTGAACACTNACCTTTGGAACCGTGGCCTTATCAAATGGGGTAGGTGCTAAGTCCTGAAATGTTTTCTCTTCTGGTCCTATGAGAACAATAGAGTTTGTAAACGATGCAAAAAAATCGTTGATTCTCAATAATTCATCTTCTTGACGAGCAAGAGTGGCTCGATTCAATGCAATTGCCTCTTCTACTTGGACTTTTTTTAAAAGAAGATCTTCATTTTTAGGATTAGCTTCTAGTGCAGAATTGATTTTACCCATAAAATTTGGACCTCCAAGACTTTCTATCTTCTCATTAAGTTTGATGATACTCGCGGTTACTTCATCTTGAAAACGGGCATTTTCGATGATATCACGCATGCCACACATCGGGTTAAAGTCAGATTCCAGTCTAGGAGAAACAAAATAATAACTGACACTTGTTGCAACTTCTCTGAGTTGTTCAAATGATGGAAGATTTTTATCATCATGTTTTGCATTTAGCAGCTTTTGGGCAAGTTTTACTTTATCTTGCTCAACACCAAGATCTTTTATTGCCTGTAAGATATCAGTTTGGTCTACATCTGGATTGTCAGCATATGCTCGACTGATAAGCGACTCGAATATTGGACGTATCAAAGCGATGTATTTTTCATATTCTTCATCGCCATAGAATTTCTTGGCATCTCGAAGAAGTTCTTCTTCTTCAACTAATTCAGTCCATTTAGAAAACCAATTAACCTCAACAAATTGACCCTCTACCATTTTACAATCAATAATTTTATTACCTTCAGTGTCCGAAATTTTAATCACCGTTCTATCTTCGGAGATAAAGACTGCATCTTCATTCACACCATAATACGCAAGCATTGCCTCTAAACCTAGAGTGAAAACCTTTTTGTCATGGAAGAGTGGAACTTGATTAGGCTGACTATCTACAAGCTTAGAATCTTGACCGGAATAAACGAGCTTCAGTGTGTTATTATCCTCAACGAGTTCTGTGGGGAAATCCCCTTTAAATTGGCTAAGTCTGATTTCAGCTGCACTAATCGAAGCATCAATTTCATCAATTTCTACCCTCGCTGATGCTAACTTAGATCCAACATCTTGAAGCTCAGGATTAATGTTTTCCAAGCTTTTATTCAGATCGCTTAGTTGTGCTTTTATCTTTTTGACAGCTTGTTCTTTTAGTTCAGATGTCATTTGAGGGTTATCTTTTTGCCCCTCTAGTAACTTATTTATTTCTTGTAATCTTTTTTCTTTTTTTGAAATTTGCGGACCTATTACCGCTGAAAGGGCTGGGTTTGCATTCAATGCGACCTTTAAATTAGCCATTGTTTCATTTATTTCTTCGATTTCAGCCTTAAGTTCAGCGGTGTTTAATTTAGAAGTGTTCGAATCGTCATCCGAAAAATAACTCTGAAGTATTTCAGAGATTTCTATTTCCTTATTCTTAATTTGGGGTCTAATCACTGCTGACAGGGCTGGGTTTGCCTTAAGGGTGTTCGTAAAATTCTTAAGAGCGGAACTTAGTTCATCTACTTTATTATTATCAGCTGAAATTTTGGAAATTTTTTGAGTAAATATTGCCTTCTTTTCAGTAAGTGAAACCATCTTTGAAGCATGCTGTGCTAATTTCGCTTGCAGGCTTTGCTTGGAAGATTTCAGGATCTGAACCTTAGATTTTAATTCTTCTATTTTTGAAGCGTTCTCCTTGGGAAGTTCGAAAATTAACTTACTTTTTTTCCCTCCTAGCAAATTGTAAGCGTGAGACTTACCACCGGATGGGAACCAAAGTGGAACCCAACGAGGAATCTCATCCACAGCCCGGTAGGGAGGGACTGTAAAAGATCCCAGTCTTCCTAGGTACCGATCATTTTGATAATTTATCAGAGGATATGTTGGAGACTCCGGATAATTAAATTTCCCAGATTCAAAAGAGGAATCGATGGAATATCCATCTTTAAATAAAGGGGGAAAAGCACTTGAACCAACACCTTTCACGAATGGAGTGGGAACCCCAGAATAAAGACATCCAAGAACTACCTTTTCAGGGTATTTATTGACAAGCTCCCCCATAGCCATGTCGCTCCTGTAGGAGTTTTCGAGAGGAACCATTTTTGACATACTTTTAGGGGTAAACCCAAAGTCAAAAGCGAGAACACGAGCATTCCCACGCTCAATAAGTGCCATCGCCATGTCTCGAAAAAAAGCACGATCCCATGGTCTTTCCCCTACATCATCCATCGCAAGGGTAGAAGCATCGAAGTTGACATAGGTAAGCTTAGGAACTTTGGGAATGGAAACATTCCCTTCGACAATAATCGTTTCATTCAAATCAAATGAGGATTGAGCTATCTCTCCTCTCATTTGCATCCTCCAATCAACAGACTTGGTTTTTAAATAATCTAAAAGTCCAAAATAATTAAGGCACGCCCAAATGACTGGGATAATCAGAAGACTAAAGAAAGTGATTTGTGATTCTTTACTAAATTTAAACATTTTACTCTTGGATTAGATATTTTCTTTAAGCATCTCCAGCAGACACAACTCCGCAAGTAGAAAAATTTGTCATAAAGAACGAACTTAATTTAAACTTGGACAAATCTATGGTTTGCTTACGCTTCGAGGCTTAAGAATTACAATGACAAATCCCAATATTCAAACACCTGCTCCTGAAGAGCAGCGAAAAATCCAAAACGAAGCTTCCTGGGTAGAACTCCTGAGAAGCGAAATCGGGCGCGTAATTGTGGGCCAAAAATATCTTGTAGACCGCTTGATTATTGGACTGCTAGCAAACGGACATGTTTTATTGGAAGGAGTACCGGGTCTTGCCAAAACCCTCGCAGTCAAGACCCTCTCCCAATGCTTACAGGCTGACTTTAAGCGAATTCAATTCACCCCTGATCTTCTGCCCGCCGATGTTCTAGGTACATTAATCTACAGTCCAAGCAAAGGAGAATTTACCACTAAAAAGGGACCAATTTTTACAAACCTTCTTCTTGCGGATGAAATTAATCGAGCTCCTGCAAAAGTTCAAAGTGCTCTGCTCGAAGGTATGCAAGAAAGGCAAGTTACCATCGGTGATGAAACCTACCAGTTACCTCAACCTTTTCTTGTGCTAGCAACCGAAAACCCGATTGACCAAGAAGGGACCTACCCTCTTCCGGAAGCCCAAATGGACAGATTCATGCTTAAGTTGGTAGTTGATTACCCCAATCGGGAAGATGAACTTCGAATTTTAAATGCTAATGCGAGTGTTTCCGTCTCTCACGATGTCAATCCGGTTGTAGATGCAGAAACTATTTTCAAGTCTAGAAAACTTGTCGATGGCATTTATTTAGATGAAAAACTCAAAGGCTACCTGGTTGATGTTGTCCTAGCGACTCGTAACCCGGACAGTTACGGTGCGTCAGAGTTAAGTGCTTTCATTCGATTTGGTGCCTCTCCTAGAGCTACCATTAGCTTGGCATTGGCTTCCAAGGCAGTTGCATTCATGAGTGGCAGGAGCTTTGTCACTCCCCAGGACATCAAGGATGTGGGTTTAGATGTTCTTCGACACCGGGTGATGGTAAGTTATGAAGCAGAAGCTGAAAATGTAACTAGCGACGATATTGTAAAGAAAATATTCGAAACGATCCCAGTGCCTTAAATATTCTGGTCGATTCCTTTTATTTGAATGAATGAACCCGATCAAGAGTTTACGCGGGAGATTCTGCGTAAAGTTAGACAAATAGAAATTAAGTCCAATCGACTAGTTTCCGAAGTCTTGTCAGGTTCTTATCAAAGTGCATTTAAGGGCCAAGGAATTGACTTTGAAGAAGTACGTGAATACCAACCAGGTGATGAAGTTAGGTCCATTGACTGGAATGTCACAGCAAAAATGGGAGCCCCTTTTGTAAAACAGTATCGCGAGGAAAGAGAATTAACCATATTGTTGGCAATAGATATAAGTGAGAGCACTATTTTCGGCTCTGAATCACGAACTAAAAGAGAAAGGCTAGCAGAGCTAAGTGCGTTATTGGCAATTTCAGCGAGTCGCAATGGAGATAAGGTTGGGCTCTTACTCTTTGCGGAGGAAGTTGAAATATATTTACCCCCAGCCAACGGGCAGAAAAATGTTCTGCGTATCCTTCGGGAAATTCTTTTTCACCGGAATAAAACAAAAAAGACAAATTTAAATGAAGGCTTGAGGTTTATTAACAAGGTAATGAGAAGGCGAGCTGTTGTATTTTTTCTTTCCGACTTTATCATTCCTGAATTTTCCTCTTTGGAGGAAGAAGATGTAGAGGTGCAATTTTACAAAGAAATCTCATCAACCAAAAGAAGGCATGATTTGATCTGTGCCCAGATTCATGACCCGAATGAAATTTCACTCCCAAAAGTTGGCTTTACTACTTTTGAAGATGCGGAGACAGGGGAAAGAATTACCGTTGATCTTTCAAATAATGAATTTTTAGAAGAATACGCCGAATTAACGGCAAAACAGCAAAAGAACTTTTCCCGCAAACTGCAAAGAAGAGGAATTGATATCTTCAAGCTTTCCACAAATGTTGAATTCGACAAGGCGTTAAAAGAATTTTTTCATCTGCGAAAATCTCGACGAAGTTAATTCAATGAATCAGTTTTTCAAAATTCAGGATAAGCCTCATCTGCTCGATCCCCATGTACTGAGTGAAGAACCTATCTCCATTTACAAAACGATTTGGCAACTATGTTCCGAAAATCTCTTTTGGATTTTAATTTTTTCCGCAATTTTACTATTTTCAATGGTTATTTTCTTCCTTTTCCGAAAAAAGAAAAATAACCCAACAAACGAAGATACCGAAGAAGTTATTGATCCATATATTGAGGCTTTAGAAGCTATTGAAGAACTTCAAAAAAATAAATTAAAACTAGGAACAAAACCCTTTGTGTTTAAACTTTCCGAAATTCTTAGAATTTATGTGCAAAAGCAATTTAATATGCCTGCCATGGAACTTACGGGTGAAGAATTTATTATCGAAATTGCATCTAATCCATTTTTCAGCAACACCTACGAAGACTTACTGAAAGAGTTTGTAGATCGTGGAGACCGGGTAAAATATTCCGAAGAAACCACCGATACCAGTGAGATAAATCTTTTACTCGATTCAGCACTTCACTTTGTTAAAGACACCCATTCCCGAATTACCGCACAGGAAAAGTCTTCAGAAACAGAAGAACCTGAAGATTCTAAGAAAAGATAATGGAAGATTTTTCTCTACAAAACCTTACCTTAGCTGAACCCTACTGGTTAGCTCTATTAGGGCTAATTCCCCTCACAATTTGGATTGTAAATAGTAAACTGCGTAGAAAACCTGCCATCAAATTTTCAGTTATTGAAAAACTAAGTATGCCTAGGAAATCTCTTAAAGCTAAATTGATTTGGTTACCAACTTTTCTTTTTTACACCGGCCTCGCATTTGTAATACTCTCGGTTGCTCGCCCACAATTAGATCAGAGCTCCCGAACTATAATATCGAGTGGAGTCGATATTGTTTTGGCGGTTGATTTATCGGGGTCGATGCTTGCCTTGGATATGAGTCAATCGAGCGAAGAAATGAGCACAAGATTAGATGTGGTGAAAGATGTAATAAAAGAATTCATAGAAAAGAGAACACATGACCGGATCGGGTTAGTCGCATTTGCAGTCAATCCCTATCTGGTGAGTGCTTTAACTCTTGATAAGCAATACCTTCAAACTAATCTTGCAAGATTGGAAGTTGGACTTACCCAGCAGACAGGAACAAATATCGGATCCGCCCTTGCTGAAGGAATTAACCGTCTGAGAACCTTGGAATCTAAGAGCAAAATATTGATTTTATTAACAGACGGTAAAGATGAGCCCTCTCCTACTCACAGCCCATTAATTTATGCGGAAGGTGCCAAAAAGGATGAGATCAAAATTTACACGATTGCGATCGGTACAAATGCGAGAACCCGGACATACTTGTATGATCCTAATGCAAGAGACCTGATAAGATATGCAAATGGTACACCCGTTATTGATGTAGCGAACTATCCAGTAGACAAAAAAATTCTCCAAGAAATTTCGACCATTACGGATGCCAAATTTTTTGAAGCTAAAGACAAAAAAAGGTTGAGTTCCATCTATAATGAAATCGATAAACTGGAAAAATCTGAGATTCAACTCGAGGTGAATGCTTTGTTTGAAGACTTATACCAGTGGACCCTTTCCCTGGGTGCTATCTTTATAACTCTGGGATTCTTACTCCATCGAACTCTATTCCTGCAAATACCATGACTGTTTTCACAAGCCATTATTTCTTGCTTGCAGGTTCGGTAACGATTGCTCTTTTACTGATCGTTTTCTTTTGGAGCGAAAGCCACAAAGAAAGGAGGATTTTTAAGTTAACTTCAGCTAAATTATTTTCCAGATTATCTCCACTTTATTCCAAAAAAAGAAATTTTCTAAAACTTGGAATCTTCCTCGTTGGCTTGGGATTTATTACCCTAGCACTGGCAAGACCTCAATGGGGCTCAAAAAATCGTACATCCAAACCTTCCGGCATTGACTTAATTATCGCTCTTGATGTGTCAAAAAGTATGCTTGCAAGAGATGTCCGACCCAACAGACTTGAAAGAGTTAAGCTCAGTATTTCCAATCTCATTGGAGATCTAAGAGGGGATCGTGTCGGACTTATTACTTTTGCAGGAAATGCATTCCTACAATGCCCACTTACTTTAGACCATCAGGCCTTCCTCAATACTTTAAGTAATGTGGAAGTTGGCTCGATCAAATCTCCCGGAACAAATTTGGCCATGCCGATAGATGAAGCCGCCCGATCCTTTTCCCATGACGATCGGGATAAGTTCTTGGTTCTAATTTCAGATGGAGAGGATTTAGAAGGTGGGGGGCTAAAAAGAGCTAAGGAAGCCGAAAAGGAAGGGATTAAAATATTTACCATTGGCATTGGTTCTCCAGAAGGAACTCGTATACCTACTGATCCAGTGGATAAACCTGCGAGAAATTTTTTGCTTGATCCTTCTGGTCAAACAATCATTTCCCAAATGGATGAAAAGTCACTCGAAGCAATCTCTCAGGAATCTAACGGAAAGTACTATCCTTTAGGATCTACTGGGCAAGGGCTAGCAAATGTTTTCAAGACACTCAAAACCATCGGCGAACAAAAAACTCGAGAGCAATTCTCCTCTGAAATACCAATCGAAAGATTTCAACCTTTTGCCTTAATTGCAGTACTAATTTTACTATTTGAAAAGCTTACTCCAGCAGCAAGATCAACAATCAAAAAAGGTATGACTCTCTGCTTAACTATTATCTTGTGCTTTTTTAGTGGATGCTTAAAGCAAGACAATATTAGAAGGGCTGAAGAAGCGGCCCAGAATGAAGAATGGAATCATGCAGCTAAGTTTTATGAAACTGAGATCAATGCAAGCTCTGAGGTAGAGCCAAACATGATGGCCAAGCTTTTGCTCAATGCTGGATTAGCCCATTCAAAGTCATCAAACTTCAGCTTGGCAAAAGAAAGACTTCGTCAATCAATAGACCAATCAATAGATTCACCTGACTTACAATCCAAAGCACTCAACGAATTAGGAAATCTTTTTTATAAGGAAACCAACAATTGGCTAGACCAGCAAAATGTTTCTAAAGCTAGAGAAACTTGGGATAAAGCGATTAATTATTATGAATCTGCTTATCAGTTAGATGGAAACTTGAAGGCTTCCTCCAATTTAAATTCTTTAAAAAAACAAATTGAAGAAAGAATTAACTCTCTTGTCTGCATAATTAGGGGAGTGATCTGGCGTGATATCAATGGAGATGGCAGAGTTCAAGAGAACGAAACTAGACTATCTGCAAAAGTTTTTTGGGACAAAAATAATGACGGTGAGCATAATTCCACCGAAGAGCCGTTCCTGAAAACAAACCAGGATGGGCAATTTGCCTTCGAATGGATCTCCTCAATTTATCCAGTTTCCCTTTCCATAGATTCGGAGATCTTAGAAATTAATAGTTCTTCTAATCCATTTCTCATACCCGTTTTCCCCACCCCTCCGCCCCCATTAAACCCAACAGGTGTTAAAAATGTATCCATTACGATTGAAAAACCAGGAGACTCAACCGTTACTCTGCCTTATCGTTCTGCTCCTATCATTCGAGGTACAATTTGGTCAGATAAAAATGGTAATTCACAAAAAGAAAATGAGGAGGCAGGGTTTTCTCAAGCCAAACTTTTTTTGGATAAAGATGGAAATTTCCAACTAGATGATAATGAGACCTCATTCATACCTGACAATAATGGGTCCTTTACCTTCCCTGCCCCACCCGGTCAATATTCAGTTTGCGTCTTACCTAACAACGCAGATGCCAATATCACTTATCCCATAGAAGAAAAGAAAGCTTACCTTACCTGGATTGATTATGAATCACCTACAGAGCCCTTGCTCTTTGGTATCCAAGATAATTCGCAGGAGCAGCAACAATCATCAGATAACAATCAAACAGAAGATAATTCAGAACAAAACAATCCAACCCCTGATCCGTCAAATAATCCTGAACGGAGCAAAGAAACTGACCCTGAGCAAGTGAATGGTCTCTACGAAAGATTGTTGCAGGAAATGGAGTCCAAAAGTCAAAACTTGGATGATAATAAACAAAACATCATTGGCACTTCTGCGAATGGTCGAGATTATTAACTCTATTCCATGATCATTTTCAAACATTGCATCTTTTTATTTATTATTTGCCAATGCGTGAACTTCAATCACACAAAAACTTTTGGCCAAAAAATATATGTAGAATCGAGCTTTAGTCCACCCTCTGTGTCAAGTACTGGCAGAGCCACCTATAAAGTTGTAATTCATGGCACTCAACAAAACCCTCAAGGCAGCCTTCCACAGGTTTCAGGACTCAGAATCTCCAACACTCGGCAAACTCTTCGTACTGCTAATTTTAATGGAGTACCCTTAGTCAGAGTAGAACTTAGCTTTCAGGTTCAAGCCGAAAGAGTGGGCTCATTTACGATTCCCTCTTGGCCTCTAACTGTTGAAGGACAAAAGCTGATCGTTCCTCCGGCTACCTTGCAAGTGTTACCCCCCAACCAAAAAGAAAAGCAAGCACAAGCGGATTTAAGGCAGGCGGCCTTTTTGGAGTTAAAACTCCCTAAGGACTATCTCTATGAGGGCGAGACGATAATGTCGTCACTCACTCTATTTATATGGGATCGCCTACCCGTGAACCGAATAGAAAATGTACCAACTAAAATTGGTGAATCATTTTCAAGTAACAAGCTCGGTAAATGGGCGGATGAAAAAAGGAATGTTAGCAAGTACGGAAAATTATACTCTAGCTTTACCTGGCCGGTTAGTCTAACTGCAGCAATGGCTGGAATTAAAGACATCAGCTTCGAAGTCAATTTGAGAGTCAGGGTAAATTCACGAAGGAACTCTCCATTCACAAGCCCCTTCTTTAACGATCCTTTTTTTGGCTTTGGCAGAGAAGAATCTTTGACCGTTACATTACCCACCAAATCCATTGAAGTAAAACCTCTCCCTTATTCGAACAAACCGGTTGGATTTTCTGGTGCAATCGGTAACTTTAGCACAAAAACTCGCATAGATTCCGATCAAGTTGAAGTTGGTGACCCTGTACGTTTAAACTTCTCACTGCAGGGACAGGGTAATTTTGCTGCTATTCCTGCACCTGAATTACTCTCCAACAAAGAATTCAAAGTAGGACCACCCGCTTTTCTTTTTGAGGGTAACCAAGAAACTAAATTTGAAGGCAAGCAGAATTTTGAATTTATTATAACACCCCTTAAAGAAGGAAGCTTAGATTTACCCTCTATAATGTTTTCGTTTTTTGATCCTTACAAAGAGAGGTATGAAACGATCGAGGGGCAGAATTTAAAACTCCAAGTAAACCCAGGTAAAAAATGGGAACTCCCTCCGAGTACCTCTTCATCTGAGGCACAAAAAAACATGCAGAATCCAAGTTCACCTGGCGATTTATTTCAAACTGCTAGCGATCCAGGAGAGTGGACAACATCTCTAAAAAGTACCCCAGTAGATAAAAACTCATGGTTCTGGGTTATCCAATTGATTCCATTTTTCACAGTTGCGACTTTTTTGATTTTGGGTTCGAAGAAAAGAAATAGCTTGAAGGAAGATTTTCGGATCAAAAAAGCTAACTTGAGTCGCAAACTTAATGAAAGTACTGAGCATCGCGACGGTGTCCAATTCTTTCGTGCGTTCAAAGACTTGCTGAGAATGCAAATTAACAAGATGGATAAAAGTCGAAATAGTTTTGCACTTTCCAGTGATGAATTGACGAAATTTATAAAAGAACGGGATTTAGGAGAAAAAGTAACAGGAGAAATTGAAGAAATTCTACGCCTGGGTGATGACCTCGAATTTGCAGAGGGAAGTTCTAANGAATTGGATTTTAAAAATCTTAAATCACGGGTTTCCGAAATATTGAAAAAAGTGTCATGAATAAATTTACCACACTTACTCTATTCATCACCGGCTTCATTTTAAACCAACAAATTTACGCAAATTCCAAGGAACAGTTATTCTACGATGCGGTTCGATTTGAATCCACTGGGCAAATTTCCGCCGCAATTTCCCTTTATGAACAGATTGCCAAAGAAGCAAGTTCATCAAACTTGCATGGAAACTTAGCAAATCTATACTTCAAATCAGAAGATTACGGTCGATCAATTTTGAATTATCGAAAGGCACTCAATTTAGATAATGACAACCGTGATTTCCATTATAATTTAGTTTATGTAAAAAAAGTGGCAGGTCTACCCCCAATGCCTGAATTCGAATTTGGATACTTGGGAGGTACAACCAATAATTTCTGGAAAGTTTTTTTAGCAATTGTATTTTGGGCTGGGTTCCTGCTTGTTTCGATTTTCTTTTACAAGAGATATTCGAATAATCTCATCTATTTCATTTTTGCTTGCTGGACAGTTCTGAATCTTATCATTGCTGTATTTGTGTATCATTCAGGGAAACAGAAACAGACAGCAGAACTAGAAGTTATCGCCTTAAAACCTAATTTAANCGNGGATACAAATGNGAGTATCAATGTACAGTTAAGAAAATTTGCGGCAGAAAATAGTACTTCAAATACGGAGGTTAAACCAGGAGAATCCTTACTAGTATTAGAGTCATCAAGAGGGGGTATCAATTCTCACAATTCCCAGGATTTGCAGAAATGGTTGCTTGTAAGTTCTCCGAACAACAGGAAAAAAGGGTGGGTCCCCGAAAGAGAGATCGGTTGGATAGTTGATAAATGATTCTTTAAATCAATTGATCCTGGTCAATTTTTTCAATGGAAACAAAATTTACTTTATAATCTTCAACCAAAGATTTCCGAAGGGACTCTGGTAGTTCTTTCACCTTGGTAGCGATTTTTGCTTCATCCTGTATCTGCCGTGCATCACTTCGGGGTAATGGATTTTCATCAGAATTATTACCCTTATCATTGTAATTTGTTTTTTCAGAAACCTCATCTTCTCGAGAAGCCTCATCTTTTGGCTTTTCAGTATTCACCATCTCTTGATTAACAGAAAGAGAGGACTCCCGATGTACTACTGGTTCGAATTCTTTCTCAGATGAGGAGGAAGTTTGGGGCTCGAAACCTTTATTTATTTCTTGAGGCGGAGTTTTTTTTTTCAGTTCTTCTTTGGGCAGAATCTTGGTGATTTTCCTAATGACCTGATCAATCGAACGNGATTGACCGGATTCAACTGCTCGAAANAGGGTCACTTCAAAATTTGTTTTCTCGGACAGACCGAGACGGACCAGTTCATCCCCTTCCCGTAAAGCATCTAATATTCGAACCATTTGCTCCGGGTAGGTTGTGCTGTCAGATGTTTTTAGATCTTCGACCAGCTTATGGCGAAAATGATCGCTCAAATCCTGCAATGCTCTATAAAAATCTAACCCCTCCAAAGAAAACGCATCTGTTTCTTTTAAAATGTATTCGTAATCTCCATTAAAGACGGCATCAGAAAGAGAAGATATTCGGTCACTGGAGACTAACCCGTAGACTTCAAGAACATTTTCCTGAGTAATCGAACTCCCACAAAAAGAAATCATTTGATCGAGAATACTTTGTGCATCGCGCATTCCACCCATTGCCATTCTTGAAATTGCATCCAATGCAGCTGGATCTACCGTAATTTCTTCCTTTAAACAAATTTCCTTCAACTTTTTCGTTATCAGCTCTGCGGGAATGGAACGAAATTCAAATCTTTGGCATCGGGACACTATGGTGGGAAGAACTTTATGCGACTCCGTTGTGGCAAAAACAAATTTCACATGGGGGGGGGGTTCTTCAAGAGTTTTAAGTAATGCATTAAATGCGGCCTGACTAAGCATATGAACCTCATCAATAACATAAATCTTAAATCTGCACTGTGCCGGAGCATACTGGCACTCGTCACGTAAATCTCTGACTTGATCGACAGAGTTATTGGATGCCCCATCAATCTCAATGACATCGAGGCATCTACCTTCCATAATAGCCTGACCCAACTCGGAATCAGATGGAACATCCAAAGAAGGCCCATCTTCCCAATTTAAAGATTTGGCAAAGAGCCTAGCCGATGTTGTTTTTCCAGTCCCACGGGGTCCAACAAATAGGTAAGCGTGTGCAATTCTTCCCATCTCAATGGCATTACCCAAGGTTTGAACCACATGATCCTGCCCAACTAATTCGGAAAATTGCTGTGGGCGCCATCTACGGGCAATAACTTGGTAGGAAGATCCAGACATTATCTATCCTTTTGTTCATTTATTCCCGTCAGGCAAGAGAAAGAAAAATTTAAATTCATATTTCCGTGCACAAAAAAGGTCAGGCACCCCACAGCACACGCTTCTCCTAACTACCGCTGCTTCCTTCCGGATCTGACGGGGTTCGTTCGAGACTCGTCGCATGGGACCCGACCTAAACTTATGTAAATAAAAAAAATGAATAACTGGCAATCTCTTTCCTTCAGGATTATCTAAATCTTCCAATTCTACTTTGATTTTGCCTTGTATCGAAATTTCATAAATAATTATGTTATGGGTAATTCTTTTGGAACTTTGTTTCGTATCACCTCATGGGGTGAAAGCCATGGCGGTGGA
Source organism: Verrucomicrobia bacterium TMED44 (assembly GCA_002168015.1). Lineage (GTDB taxonomy): Bacteria > Verrucomicrobiota > Verrucomicrobiia > Opitutales > Seribacteraceae > Seribacter. The sequence goes on along the minus strand of NHCX01000080.1, from coordinate 5,504 downwards.
ATTGGCGTGGTGGTAGATGGCTGCCCTCCCCGCTTAGAATTAAGCGAAGCAGACATTCAGCCTTTTCTTGATCGTAGGCGACCAGGCCAAAGTAAAATAACAACCCCCCGAGATGAAGCCGATAAAGTTGAAATACTATCGGGTGTTTTCGAGGGCAAAACTTTGGGTACTCCCATTGCCATGCTCGTACGAAATAAAGATGCTCGTCCACAGGCATATGATGAGATGAAGAAAAAATTTCGCCCATCTCATGCGGATTACACTTATCAAAACAAATTTGGNATTCGAAATCACGAAGGCGGAGGTCGCTCATCCGCCAGGGAAACCATTGCACGCGTGGCTGCCGGAGCGATTGCTCAGAAAATTCTTACCTTTGATAAGGTCAACATTTCTTCCTATGTGGACAGAATCCACGATATTGCCTGCCCTCCTTTAGATGAAATCCNGACNCTTNAAATGATCGAATCTTCTCCGACTCGGTGTCCACACCCAGAAACGGCATCTAAAATGGAAAAACGGATTCTGACAGCCAAAAAAGAAGGGGATTCTGTTGGAGGTACAATTTTATGTCGTGTCGATGGATTACCTGTTGGATGGGGTGCTCCTGTATTTGATCGCTTAGAGGCAGATTTGGCCAAGGCTATGATGTCTCTNCCTGCAACCAAAGGCTTTGAAGTGGGCAGTGGTTTTCATGGCACTTTCCTCAAAGGTTCTGAACATAATGACCCATTTGTAGAAAAAGATGGACNNGTGCACACGAAGTCTAATCGTTCAGGGGGNGTGCAGGGTGGAATTAGTAATGGAGAAGAAATCTATTTTCGTATCGCATTTAAACCCACCGCTACTGTGCTCCAAGTTCAACAAACCGTTGACGAAGATGGAATAAATACTGAATTATTAGGGAGGGGCNGGCATGACCCGTGCGTGTTACCCCGTGCCGTACCAATTGTGGAATCAATGACCGCTCTGGTGCTGTTGGACCATCGGATGAGACACCATGCCCAGTGCCAATCCTTCTCACTCTAAACATAATCTATGTCAGATAATCTTTATGTAATCATAGAAAACCCGNACTCAGGGGCTTTAGCATATTTAGATGAATGTTTGGCTGACTCGGTTGAGAACTCTTTTTTTTTCATACTTCCTAAATCTTTAGATTCTCATCTCTTTAAAGAATTATATTCCAAAAATATTATCTTTTGGGATGATCAGGTTGGATCAAAGATTGTTTACCAAACTGAAAATTGGGAAAAAGGTAATGATTTTTTTTTATTCTTTTCTCCATTCCTAGATTTGAGTTATCAATTTGAATCTATTATGCAAGAAAACGAAGTGACTCAGTCCTTTCAACTGGCAAGAGTCATCTCCTTTATCGATGCAAGCATCCTAATCAACGAAATGCAAATTATCCAAAATTGGATTGATGGAGCTGCGCATTTCTCAGACGCCCTCTGTGTGACCAATCGCGATAACCAAAACGGCAGTGAAGTAAGTAAATTGTTTAAAAGGTATGAACAGCTAAGATATCCCATGGAAAAATACACGGTTTCGTTGTCCAAAAAAGGTAAAATCGCTGGATTACTTAGCCAAACTGTACGCAGAATATCNCACATTTTTGANCCTGCTGACTTACTCGAGGATGAAGACAAACCTGATAACGACATTTATTTANCTAGGTTACCCAACGGAAATCGCAAAAAAAGAATTCCAATTCCTTTTACACCGTAACTTGAAACTCGACACATCCTACGAAAAAACTAATCCTGTAACGATGCCGGGGTGGCGGAATTGGTAGACGCGCTAGATTCAGGTTCTAGTATCTGCAAAGATGTGCGAGTTCAACTCTCGCCCTCGGCACCAAAATATTTAAAAAAAGAAAATACAATTGTTTAAAAAAAAGCTTGTTAAACTTGAACTTTATACCATCATGATTTNTACNAAACTAATGAAAACATCAAAAATTCCTAAACTTTTACTCTTAACTTTTATTTTACCATCTTTTGTTTTCGGGCAAGAAAACGCAGANGGTGCTTCNGAAGACTCAGGGGGTGAAAGCTCCGCTGAAGCTTCTGTAACTGGTTCAGCAAGTGCACCTGCCGCTTCCGCTCCAGGAACGATCGAGAGCAACCCAGTAGTAGGGGCCATTCGCGGAGGTGCTGATGTTAATAGTATCATCAAACTCGGTGTTAGTAATATGAGAGAAATCTATCAAGCTGGTGGTTTTGGCGGCCTAGAATTAACCTTCATTGCAATTGAAAGCGGTATTTCTGTAGCAGATGCCTTATCAGCATTTAAAAGCGGTGGTATAGCTTCCCTAAGTGCACTTGCATCCGCGGCTAGTTCCGGAGTTAAGGTAGACATTGATTTACTCAACGCCCTTGTAAGTTTTAACAGTGATGTGCGAAATGCCGCGCTTGGAGTAGGTGCATTATCCACTTACTCATCTACTTATCAAACTGCGGTAGTAGAAGCTGCAACTCTTGCCAATGAACTACTTACAGATAAGAGCATCATTTCTACACTTCCAACGACAACTGTTGGATTAAGTTCCTTTTCGAGCAGCGGTTATAACATCGCGTTCGCTAATTTGCTTGCAAACTACGGAGCAATAGGGGCGAAAGGTACTTCACTTGCAAGCACCATTCTCACGGGCACTTTAGACACTGGGCTTACTGCATCTGCCAGCACCTCCAGTTATCTCAGCTACCTTAAAACTTACACAGGAAGTGCCACATTTGGAGACATTGATGCTACTTCCTCCGTACTAGACATCCCAGTTGCTAATATTTCAGTAAATCCAGGTGCAAATATTACAATTGGACAGGCGGGTTCTTCAAGCACGGTTGATGTATCTTCCGTGCTATCAAAGGCTTCCTCAAATCACAGAAACTACCGGAAAGCCCACATCATTGGTGCAGCTAAGGATATGACAATTGCAGGCAGCACGACATTCACCAATTCGAACAATGCCGAAGACCATGCTTTAGTATTAGGTGCTGCCGACGATTTCATGTTGAGTGGCAGTAACCTAACTTACACAGGTTCTAATCTCGGTCTAGGGGCTGGCGGAACTGATGCTGATAGTATGTATCTTGTTAATACTACTATCACTACTGGTGGAAACCTTGCGGTAGGCACATTAGGAACTTTAAACATTTCGACCGTTAACCTAGTAGTTGGTAATGCGAACAGTGCAACTTCTGATCCCGACAATGTTTACCTTTATGCCAATGATCTCATCCAAGTAAATGGTCTCAATTTTACTGGCAGTCGGTTGGATGATGTTTACATGGAAGCCATAACAGTAAATCTTAATTCTGTTGCTTTTCCATCAACTGCAGATGTCATTTTAAAAAGTAGAGACGGATCCGTTCATTTCGATACTTTTTCCGCTCCAGTTGTAGGTGGAGTCAATTTGACAAAAGTTTCTCACGGTGGAACTGAATTAACCCAAAGTCACTTCGACGGTGTCGCAGGTCATCATGACTCTAGCATTAGACTTCCCAATGGCACATCTGCCGTTAAAATCCGTAAACAATACTAAGTTTCCATCAAACACATTGCCTACCAATGAAAAAAATAACATCAACTTTACTACTGTTAGCATTTTCTTTACACGCACAGACCACGCAAGAAGCAACGCAAGGTCGTATCGAAGGTACGCAAAGAGAACAACCTGCTCCCATCACTGGTCAGAACACTAATGCCCAAGAAGGTGGTAACGGGGATGCATCAGCTAGCGATACTGGTGCACAACGTCCAATATCCGTCAAAAAAAGCGGTATTTCTGCCTTTTTTGGATATGATACCAAATTTTATTATCGTGATAACCCCCTTTCCCAAAAAAACACCCTGAGTCAGTTCAAAACTGCAATGTGGACTAACACTTTTTTTGGAGGTGCAGGCCTGGGAGTATATGATTTAGACAGTGCAGTCGTCACACCATACATAGGAGGAAGTTATTCAATTAATGATTATTTGGAAGATGCAATCGAGCCCTTGAAGCTTAATTATAACTCATCATCAGCATATGCTCTTTTACTCGTTCAATATGCAAATGGATGGTCCGGCAGGATCGGAGTTAACTATGCTATGGATAAAAGTACTGAATTTGATACTGAAGACTACAGTGAGTTTTTTCCAAATATCGGAGTGATGAAATCTTACTTCATCAGCGACTCTACTATCGGAATATTTGACGCCTATGTTGGCACACATGAATCCACCATCGCGGAAGCCTTAAATACTCCCAAAGGCAATCTTGATAATCTTGAATTTGCTGCTTCGTATGGACTCAAGCACAACATGGGTGACATTACTTTGTACCCTAAATATTTGATTAGTCACAAAACCTACAGTAACGGTACTAACAACTCCCGAGATGATCTTACCCACAACCTTTCATTAAAAGCGGACTACCCGCTTGCAGATTCCTTGAAGCTATCATTCTTTACTGGTTACACCATGCGTGACTCTTCTGGTACCACATCCAATCTTGACTATGAGAACTTCGATGGTGGAGCAGGATTAACTCTAACATCACGCTTCTAATTTGATTAGATTTCTGTCTTTACTTTACATTTTCGCCGCTGGTTTATCAGCGGCGTTTTTGTTTAGTCAAACTCCAACCGTTACCTTTGTACAAGGCAAGGTTGAATATGTTGTTTTAGATGGAGATAAAGGTCAGAAAATTGACGACTTAGAAGTTAACTCTTCAGTTCTACCTAATCATTTGATTGCGACAGGAAAAGGGTCTAGAACAGAATTGCAACAGAGAAATATAATTTGGAGATTGGGTAGTCTAAGTGTTGGGAAATGGCTTTCACAGAAAAGGTTCTGGTTACATTCTGGTAGTGCCCTGTTTTGTACTACTAAAGAAACGACCCTTCAATTAAGTTCTATTGATTCAAACGCAACCTTTGTGGGAAAAGGGACAATAATAATTGAAGCAACTAGTAATGGTGGTTTTAAATTCATACCCCTTGAGTGTAAAGGTACGCTTACGACTCTAAAAGGTGGTACAAAAGAAATTATTGAAGGTCAAATGTTGCTAGTCATGGGAAACCCCACAGAATATGGAAACGCTTTTGATTTAGACCTTATCCTTCTATTAAGATCCAGCAGATTAGTTAATTCTTTTCCAGTACCTTTACCAACTTTTGACCAAATTGGATTAGCCATATACATGCAACAATTAAAACTAAAGGGTAAATATGATGCCTTAATTGGTGATGCTACGAGCAATGAAAACTTACAGATGTGGAAGTTTGGTAAAGGTAAAAATAAAAAGCAACCTGGCTCTCCTGCAAAAGCGAAAAGCTTTCTTGGAGGCTTTTTTACAAATGAATAGATAGTTAAATTCATATGAAAAAAATCCTCTGGATTTTCAGTTTCGTTGCTATCACATTTAATCTTCTAGGGTTTGAATCAAATTTGCGTACCCGAGCCCTGAAAGGTGATGTTGAAGCTCAAATGCGCTTGGCATTTAAAGAAATAAATATAAC
>NHCX01000079.1 GCA_002168015.1 Verrucomicrobia bacterium TMED44 | reverse complement strand
AAGAAACAGCTCCATCAGGCGTTACATTGGTCTGCCAAAGAAAAACTTTTTCAAGGCGTTTTAGTTTACGCAAATTACCTATTGATTGGTCTGATATGTTAGTCCCGTACAGATTCAAGTATTTTAGGTTGGAAAGTTCAGAGATATGCACAGTTGAGACATCAGTGATTTCAGTGTTCTCAAGATGGAGTCTTTCCAATAGACTAAGGTTCTTGATTACCTCTAGACCCTTGTCAGTAATTGATGTTTTGGATAAATTGAGCCAAACTAATTGAGGTGCAATGGGAAGCAACATCTCGAGGCTTTTATCGTCAAAAGATTTTCCATTGTAGGATGCATTGACATATAAAGCATTTGTATTTTGAGCAATAGGCATAATCAGGATACCCATATTTCTAATTTTCTTAAGCGTTATATCATCAGCAATTGGAACTTCAGGCAATTTTGGAATGAGAAGGGCAGTAGCTGAAGCTTTCTTTTCGGGAAGGTTCTTGAGAACATGGGCGGCTGCTTCTTTGCCGACATTATCTAAATCATTAATCAGCATATCAAAGGAAGCACCTAGCTTAATCCATGATTGGAGAACGGATAATTCTTGGGAGGTGACCGGGTTGTAATGGGTTTCATCCTCCATGGGTGGCATGGCTTCATCGTCATCTTTGGGGAGGGTTATGCGGAAAATTAATTCGCTTTCTTCAATTTCCCCCTTAACTATAATCGCACTACCTGCACCACGTCCACCTTTCAAAAGATCATCCTTTGTGTGCATACGTAGTTTACCTTTATCTTTTTCTGCACCATGACAACTCACGCACTTTGCTTCTAAAATAGGGTTCACGATTGATTCGTAAACATTTAGAGTTTCAGCTTCATTTGCGGATGCATTCATAGGCACCACAATGAATAAACAGATTGTTATTTTTGTTAAGAAGGATTTCATAGCAAATTTGGAAATATTAGTATTCCATGTATTGTAAAATTTTATTTTACTTATGCAAGTGACCAGTTACCAAAATATTAAGAATTATGATTTAAGTAAGGAGCTTTGGCTTTTTTTATTTTTTAATTGTGTGGGTTTTACAGTTTGGCCTTTAATCGTTTATTACCTTGGTCGCACATTAAATATAACTTATTTCATGGATTTAACTTTAAGATTTTGGGCAGAGGAAATTATTTATGGTCCGCTTGGCAGTATCTCCTTAGAGACTACCTTAAGCTTATTCTTTCTTTTTATGCCCTATTTAACATTTTTATTTTTGAGGACCATTATCAAAACCATCAGGTAAATATTATCTATGGATTACATTTTCCTGGTATTCACAAAACTTGGAATATCTTCCGTTTAAACTGAGAAGTTCTTGATGATTTCCTTTTTCTATCAATTCTCCGCCTTCCATAAAAAGAATTTGGTCTGCATTCCTAATTGTACTTAATCGATGTGCAATAATAAGCGTGGTTCTACCTCTCACTAAATTTTCTAGTGCATTCTGAATACACCGCTCAGTTTCTACATCGACGCTAGCCGTAGCTTCATCCAGAATGATGATAGGGGGGTCTTTTAAGAGTGCCCTAGCGAGTGTTATTCTTTGTTTTTCACCCATGCTTAACCTAATTCCCCGTTCTCCGAGCATTGTATTTTCCTGAGCAGGTAATGCCTCGACAAACTCTTTTGCTGATGCCATTTCCAGCGATTTCCAGATATCATTGTCGCTTGCATTTGGTTTTGCCAATAGTAGATTTTCGCGAACCGTGGCATCAAAGAGAAATGGGTCCTGAGAAACTAACCCGATATTTTGCCTTAAGCTAGTTAGATCGATTTGGTTGATGCTTTTATTGCCAATAGTTATCGATCCTGAAGTCAGATCGTAGTATCTGAGTAAAAGATTAGCAGTCGTACTTTTTCCGGCACCCGTTGGACCAACTAGTGCGGTTGTCGAACCTTCCGGAATTGTAAATGATAAATCTTGAATAATTGAAATTCTTTCATCGTAAGCAAAAGTGACCTTTTGAAATTCTACTTGATTGATCTTTCGGGGAAATGGGTGAGGATCATAATGATTTACTATTTCCAGCGGAGTATCGAGCACCTCAAACACTCTTTCTCCAGACGCTTTACCGGCTGCAATTAAATTATTAATAGAAACTAGTTGTCTTACGGGTTCGTAAAACATGTTGGCATACAGTAAAAAGGCAAAAAACTTTCCGGAAGTAAAACTAGGGTCGGTTTTAAGTAAAAAAGCTCCCATCCCAACAACAGCAAGTATTCCGAGTGAAGAAAGAAAATTAGCTCCCGGGCCTTGTATAGACCATCGGTACATTGCCTCTAGAGAACGTTTCTCTAATTGTTTTCCAGTCGCATCAAACCTGGTTCTCTCTCTGGATTTTAGAGCAAATGCCTGAATAAGTCTGTTGCCCTGAATGTCTTCAACCAGTAGGGAATTAAGTTCCCCTGATGCNTCGCGTACTGCTTTCCAATTCTTTTTTGAAACCTTGGCATAATTGAAGCCCAAAATAACAAGTATGGGTAAAGGTAGAAAAACTAAAAAAGCCAATCTTGGTTCTTGTAAAAACATCATGGTGGTGACCCCTCCAAGAGTTAAACATGCAATCACCCCTTGTTCGGTACCATCTAGAATAGCTCTTTCCACATTCTGAACATCTTCAACTACTCGAGAAGCGATTTCTCCACTTTTACGACGGTCGTAAAAACTAATAGGTAAATCCAATAATTTATCATGTAGATCTTTTCTGATTTTAAAGATTACTTTTTGCTCCAACTTGTTATTAGCTCGGATCCTTAGACAATTTAGAATCTCTTTAACTAAAAACATAAGTCCTATGACTACAATTCCTTGTATCAGAAATTTATTTTGAAATTTGTCCGATTCAAAAATTTTGTCTAGAACCTCTTGAATTACAGTCGGGACAAAGACTGAAAGTCCAGTCATGAAGCAAGCAAGAATCAATGTAGTTGCAAAAAGGGTTTTATGTTCAAATAAATACTTGGAAATTCGACGGATGACGGACTTTTTCTCTTTAGGTTTCATGACAGAATCCTTCTTATCAAACTCTAATCATAGATTTTTACAAACATGGATGAAAAAATAATACATGGTCCAACTGGAGAAACTTGCTTGGATCTTCCATCTCCATACCAAGCACACCGTTGTGGCTTATTACATTTACCGAGATTTTTGGCTAAAATAGCAAAGCACTTAAAGGGAGATTTGCCCGAAAGTTACCAAAGAAACTTTACCAAAGGCTTCGATGGTTTTCTATGTTTGCACTTAGGCCTTGAGCCAGCCGAGATCATAGAATGTGTCGAAAATGCCAATAATGATGAGGAGTTGGAGCATTTGCTGAAAAAGATATTCCCCTCGGATTTAAAGCCCCATATTTGGAATAGAAAAGTGGTTCAAATGGGAATGACTGATATGGCCAAAGATAAACTTATTGAAGTCCGCAGAAATTTAGGAGGCGAAGCCCGGCACGACTTAATATCTTTTGCGGATGTAATTGACTATGATGAGAAAAAAATTCCTTGATTTCAGCTTTTTTTAACACAAAGAAGGGTTATATCGTCCCGTTCAAATTGAGAGGATGAAAAATGATTAATTTTTGAAATCAATTTTCGATTTATACTTTTAGGTCCTAGGGATATATTTTTAGAAGCAAAAGATTTCAGGTTTTGAATACCGAACTCCTCCCCTTCTTGGTTGGTTGCCTCGGTTACTCCGTCAGTGAATAAGAACAAGCAATCTCCTGGATTGAATGTCGTTTCTTTATCCTCAATCATCTCGTCAAAAATTTCTGATGGAACCATGCCCAGTGCCATACCGTTCCCATGAAGCTCTTCCACTTTTGCGGAGTCTCCTTGTCCAGCATTTCGGATGAGAATTGCGGGTTCATGACCAGCTCTTGAATAAATCAGTTTTTTATTCTTAGTATCAATAATTGCGAAGAATAAAGTGATAAACATATCCTGCCTAATTCTCTCTTCGAGCTGTTCGTTAAGGCTTTTGAGGATTTCGGATGGTTTGGATGCTTTTTTGACGAAATGTCTTAGGTTTGTTTGGCATATTGCCATGAGTAGAGAGGCTGGAACACCTTTCCCCGAAACATCGGCAATACAAACTGCAAATTTAGTCGATGAAAGTTTGTAAAAATCATAAAAGTCACCACCTACTTGTGCAGAAGGTAAGTATTGCGCGTCAATTTCTATTCCTTTGTGTTCTGGGAATTCATGTGTTAGGAATAGCTCCTGTACTTCACTTGCAAGATGAAGATCAGAATCGATCCGAGATTTTTCTAGACGCAGGTTCATTGCATCTGAGTTTTTGATCGCAAGTGCTGCTTGTTCCGCAAGAGAACTGATGAGGGAAAAATCCATTTGAGAAAATGAAAGTCCATTTGCAGGGTTTGCTACGACAAGAACACCGTAACTTTTATCATCATGAATAAGAGGTGCATAAACCAAGGACTTTGATTTCAAAGAATCGTCCTGATGTTTTACAATTCTTGGATCTAGTGTGGCATCTTCCACAAGCACAGCTTTACCAGTTTTAGCGACTTGTCCGACAATTCCTTCTCCTTCCTCCAGAGTTTCGGATGTTAGTACACTTTCTAGAAATCGGGCTCTNGACTCTCCCTCTTTTATTTTGGACTGTTTGATCGCACGCTGGGGAGGAAATAGTCCCTCTACCGCCACGCCTTGCAGTCTGCCACTGGAGCTTTTTTCGTAGATGCAGGAACTCATAGCTCCAGTTGTGATAACTGCAGTATGGGCAATTCTTTGGTATAACTCTTGTCTCGGGACGCCCTCGCCTATTGCGACAGCAAGATTGTGCATGAAATCAACAACGATTTCTTTTTCCTGTTCGAGCCGGGCATTTTTATTTTTTAGTTCGTTCGTAGTTTTAGTATATTTATTTTTATAAATTAAGTGAATGATAATACCTAAGCTCAATCCGGCTAATAATGTGAAAATCAGGTTCATCGATGGGCTATTTATTCTTATTGGCCTCCTGCTCGAGAAAGCTGACCACATCGCAAAACATCCGTAAATTCTTAGTGTTTAGGTTCATCAAAGTCTTATGAGCCTGATAGATTGTTTTAGAGCAGGCTATATCGCTTTTCTCACTGGTTTCTAATGCATTTAAGTCATCCTCATTTTCAATCGAATATGAACTTATCTTCGCAATCCTGTGAATGCCTAGGTTGCGTACAGTTTCAAGATTTCTTCCAGTAAGGTTGACCAGAGCTAACTGACCAGGTTCTTCCGAGCCCCTTAAATTAAGTGCTAAACGCACTAGAATTCCTAAAAATGTGCTGTCTACGCTTAAGCATTTTCCAAAATCAACGATGAAAAACCTTTGTCCTTCTTTGAACTTCTGATCAAAAAAATTTCTAGCAGGTTCGCAATTTGTGTAAGACGCCTTAGACAAAACTTGCAAGACAGACGCTTGCGGCGAATCGTGAACTTGGTAATTTGATTCTTTGTTCACATAGAAAGCATTTATCAGAGTTAAAGACTTTTAGGTAAAAGCCTCGAAAAAGCTAAATAAAAAACCTGCCTGCTAAAGAAATGGTTGCCCCCTTTAGGTTGAAGACAATGCATGGCTCAAAAATTTACACTTGGGTTTACTGTATTGAAGCCTTGATGGCATCAAAGTCAGGCAACTGTTTGGGATCATCTGAAGACCATGCGTAGAGAATATTCCCTTCTTTTGAAACTACAAAAGCAGACCTTTTGGAAACCCCTGAAAAACCTATAAAATCCTCGTAAAGAATTCCATAGGATTTGGATGTTTCCTTATTGAAATCACTGAGCAGGGGAAAGTTAAGATTTTCCTTTTGGGACATGATTTCTTGGGCAAACGGACTATCAACGCTTATTCCGTAAACTTGAGCATTCAAATCGTTGTAAGACGATAGGTCATCCCTCACTGAGCAAGTCTCCTGCGTACAAACACCGGTGAAGGCAAAAGGAAAAAAGAGAAGAACAACGGCTTGTTTATCCTTATGGTCACTAAGAGAAATATCTTTCAGTCCTTCAGCGTTTTTAGTTTTAAGTGAAAAGTCGGGAGCGGTATCGCCAATGTTTAGCATCATTTGTTGGATTTGTTAGAGGGGTTGTNTAAAATNATTTGGTAATGTTGTGTTCATTGAAAGCAAGCGGAATCACACTTTAAGCAATAATAAACTCAATTCTTCGCTCGTCGTTACAAATTCTATTGGTTATGAATAGAGGCAGTACATGGACATGAAAAATTTACTTTTAGGAGTTGAGACAGTGATTGGNAAAGAGGAGTTGGCCGAAAAAATTAGTTCGGGTCAGAAACTCAGGGTAAAGTTTGGGGTGGACCCTACCCGACCAGATCTTACTTTTGGGCATCTAGTCGTATTCAATAAACTCAAACAATTTCAGGAAGCAGGGCATGAGGCAATTCTACTAATAGGAGATTACACGGCAAGGATAGGGGATCCAAGTGGTCGGTCTGAATTGAGACCTGANTTAACAGAAGAGGAAGTGGATAAAAATGCGAATACNTACCTAGATCAGGCTTTTAAAATATTGGATCCACAAAAGACAATTATCCGAAGAAATAGTGAATGGTTTACGAAGATGAACTTTGCAGAAGCCCTTAACTTGAGCCGAAAGATGACAGTTGCTAGGATGCTAGAAAGGGATGATTTTTCTAAACGATTTAAATCGAACCAGCCAATATCAATGGTTGAATTCATGTATCCATTGATTCAAGGTTATGATTCTGTAGTTTTGGAATCTGATCTCGAGATTGGAGGCAGTGACCAACTCTTTAATATGTTGGTTGGAAGAAACTTACAAAAAGACATGGGGTGTGTAACACAGTCGGTTTTAACGATGCCTTTACTCGTTGGTCTTGACGGGATCAGGAAGATGTCAAAAAGTTATGACAATTACATTGCATTCAGTGATTCATCTAAAAACATTTTTGGAAAAATAATGTCTGTTTCAGATGATGCGATGTGGGAATATTATAAACTTTTACTAAATTACGATGAAGGTGGTCTCAATGAACTGAAAAAGCTTCACCCAATGGAAGCCAAAAAAACTTTGGCCGAATCTTTAACTTCTTTATTTTTTGATTCCTCGGTTGCAAAGAAAGAAAGAGAAGAGTTTTCTAAGGTTTTCTCCAAAGGAAAGCTTCCGGATGATATGCCGACTTATTCGATTACATCTCTTAATGGAGAGAAATCAAGCCTGCTAAATATTTTAGTAAGCACGGGAGAATTCGATTCTAAAGGGAGTATTCGCAGGTTGGTGAAGCAAGGAGGAGTAAAGGTTGATGAACAAAAAGTTGAAGATCCCGAAAAAGAATTAAAGGTAAAAGACGGCATTGATGAAATAATTATCAGGGCTGGCAAAAAGATTTTTATCCGGGTGATTGCTTAAGGTAGTTCAAGTGCTTTTTTGACAAATTTTGAAGTTATACTTTTTTTGGACTTTANAAGTTGATCGATTGAACCTTGGAAGATTTTTTTCCCTCCATTTCCCCCTCCACAGGGACCCATTTCAATAACATGATCGGCTGCTGCGATTAGGTCAACATCATGCTCTACAACAACGACTGTATTTGATTCTCGAACAAGCCTGTTCAATAAATGAAGTAGTTTAAGCCTGTCATTTTGATGAAGACCAATCGTAGGTTCTTCAAGAAGATAAAAGTTTGGCTTGGTATTTGGCTTACTGCTTAATTTCCCTCGATCAATTCCAGTTGCTAATTCAGAGGCAAGCTTAAGCCTCTGNGCTTCACCGCCTGATAATGTTGGTGATGCTTGTCCAAGCTTTAGATACCCAAGCCCTGTTTCGACCATTAGCCCAAATGTCTCTTTTAAGGGTAAGTCGAAAGCAAAGAATTGAAAGGCCTCCTCAAAGGTAAAATCTAAAATCTCTGCTATATTTTTATTCTTCCATCTAAGGTCTAGAATCTCTTTCTTAAATCGCTGCCCATTGCAAGAGGTGCAGGTGATAAAAGAGTCAGGCAAAAAATTCATTTCAAGCTTAATTTTGCCATTACCTTTACATGACTCGCAACGACCGCCTTTAACATTAAATGAAAAGGTGCTCGCCGTTAAACCTTTAGTCTTTGATTCTTGGAGTTGAGCGAAAAGGTTTCTAATCCTATCCCAAACACCCAAATAAGTTGCTGGAGTAGATCTGGTTGTTTTTCCGATAGGTTTTTGGTCAACCTCGATAGCTTTTCCAAAGATTTCTGCATTTAAAATAATTCCTTTTTTAGTTTGGACTTTTTTACATTTATATTTGATNGCCTCCTTGACTCCGGGGAAAAGAATTCCACGAACTAGAGTGGACTTGCCAGCGCCCGATACCCCACAGCAAACAGTTAATCTTCCTAATGGAAAATCAAAAGAAGACCCTTGTATATTTCTAAAACAGGCATTCTTGAGACGGATCCAATTTTTATTCTTCGGGTCGCGGATACCGTTGTGGGCAGGTAGTTTTTTAAATTTCGCATCAAGTTTCTTCCTCGAAATGTATGCGGAAGCAGGGTCTGAAACATTAGAAGAATTTTTATCAAAAGAAATAATTCTACCCCCTTTGGAGCCAGCTTCCGGCCCAATATCAATAATAATGTCTGCCTGCTCTATGGTTTCCGCATCATGCTCAACAACAAGGAGTGAATTTCCGCGTGACATGAGAGTACGCAGAGAATCAAGAAGTTTTTGATTATCGATAGGATGCAAACCTATCGAAGGTTCGTCCAGAACATACAATACGCCAGAGAGGTTAGAGCCTAATTGACTAGCCAGTCTGATTCTTTGTGCTTCTCCTCCTGATAATGAAGAAGTATCTCTGTCAAGAGAGAGGTAACCCAAACCCACTCTGTTCATAAACCCCAGACGTTCTGTAATTTCCGGAATAGTACTTTCGCAAATAGGTCTTTCCAATTCATTTATATCTAGAGATTTAAGGAAATTGACTATATCTTCGGGAGCTAAGGCAAGAAGTTCAGGTAAGGTTAGGCTTATCCCTTTTTTACTTTTTAAAACTACATTTCTTGCGATTGAACCGAGTCTCTGCCCATGACATTGAGGGCAAGTGCTTCCATCTTCTATTTTCCACCAATCTCCACTCGCCGGCAGATCATCTTTCATCCAATCGTATATCTTTCCATATCCCTTGCAGTATTCACATCTGCCCCTTGCTGAATTCCAGGAGAAGAAAGATGGTTCTAGCTCAGGATAGGCTTTCCCATTGATTGGATCTACCCGAGTGGTTGAAAACCATTGGTCACGTTTTTCATCCTCTAAAACCAACAAACATCTTCCTTTACCAATTTTTAAAGCTAATTCAATTGAAGATTTAAGATGAGCAATAGATGGCATTGATTGCCATTTACCAACGACTGCTTCTATGTCGTGCAACCTGTATCGGTCTAACCCTTCAAACTCCGTAACATTAACATANTGTCCATCGCATCTAACTTCACTAAAGCCTTTTTCCCCAGCCCAATTAACTATTGGTTTATGATGACCCTTTCGACTCGTGATCAGCGGAGAAAGCAATGAAAGATTAAGATGATTGCTTTTGTATAATTTGCGNAAGGTCTTAATGATCGTTTGTTCTATCTGAGATGAACTAGATTTCCCTAAAGGCTTTTTGGTTACTTCACTTAATTGGATTCCTATCTTCGCGTATAAAAGACGTAGATATTGTGCTATTTCAGTAATTGAGCCGACGGTTGACTTTCGGGANCCCCGAGTAACTCTTTGTTCTATCGCTACAGTTGGTTGCATACCTTCAATGTGGTCTACATTAGGTTTACTCATTTGTTCGACAAATTGTCTGGCGTATGAAGACATCGACTCCATGAATCTTCTTTGCCCTTCGGCAAAGATAACATCAAAAGCGAGGGATGATTTACCAGAACCTGAGGGACCCGTTACGACTACAAACTTTCCATGAGGGATCGAAAGGCTAATATTTTGCAGGTTATTTTCTTTTGCCCCTAAAACTTGTAAATGTTTGGCTTGCCATCCTTGTTTATTATTTNCGAGTTCAGGGGTAGATCTTGCCTTAGATTTTTTGGATGGAAATAGGTATTTTGCAGTCAATGTTTTTTTGGTACGAAAAGACTTGGGTTTACCACTAGCAATCAATTTCCCTCCCTTTCTTCCAGCTCCAGGACCCATTTCTAAAATCCAATCTGCAGCTGTAAGCATCTGCAGGTTATGTTCTACCACAATCACGGAGTGGCCCTTCTCTACTATAGCTTTTAATGCTTTTACAAGATGACCGATGTCTTCCATGTGNAACCCTGTAGTAGGTTCGTCAATTAGCAGTATAGANGGGGATTTTATTTTGGTTACTGAACTCATGTACTTAACCAACTTAAGTCTTTGCGACTCTCCTCCGGATAATGTGTTCAAGGGTTGGCCTAATTTTAGATAGCCAAGACCAACATCTTGAAGAAGCTGTAGTTTCTTGAAGGTCTTAGGAAAATGTTTAAATTGGGTTAATGCATCACTTACGCAAAGATTAAGTATGTCGGAGACCGATAACCCNTCCAACTTTACCTCTAGGATATCATCCTTGAAGCGTAATCCATTACAATAACTGCAGGGTATTTGCAGATCTGATAAAAACTGCATTTCAATGATCTCATAACCTAAGCCCCCACATTCTTCGCACCGACCATTACCACTATTAAATGAGAAATCTGCAGGAAGATAACCAAGCAGTTTTGCTTCTTCAGTTCTCCCAAGGGCCTCTTTAATCGGACTCCATCCATCCGAATATAAGATGGGATTGGATCTTGGCGTTTTAGATACCGTGCTTTGATCAATTAAAATAGTCTCTTCTACTTCCCGATTAATTTTAACTGATCCAGTAAAACCTCTATCTGCATCTGATGTCAGTCCTCCATATATTACTTGATTTACCAAAGTTGATTTTCCGGAACCCGAAACTCCTGCGATGCAAACAAGCTGTCNTAAAGGAATTTTAGCACTAAATTTATTTAAATTATAAAGAGAGGCATCTTTTATCTGGATATGTCCATCCGAACGATTGATATTTATGTCAGACTGTTCAAAATCTATCTGCTTGTGAATGTTTGAAAGCCACTTTCCTGTAATAGAATCCTTGGATTTNAGTAGGCGAGAAACATTTCCCTCAAAAACAATTTCGCCACCCTTTAGCCCCGGTTCAGGTCCTANTTCGATAACCTTGTCTGCAGCTTGTATGATTTGTTCATCGTGTTCTACCACGCAAACGCAATTACCACTGTCGGCTAATTTCCGTAAAATTTTAATTAAATTTCCAATATCCTTCCCATGAAGTCCAATCGTAGGCTCATCTAAAGCGAACATAGCATCAGTTAATGCTGAACCTAGACATGTGGTTAGGTTGACTCTTTGAGTTTCTCCTCCACTTAATGATTTAGTTGATCTGTCGAGCGAAAGGTATCCTAATCCTACTTCTTTAAGATATTGTAATCGCTTATGTATTGAGATTAAGGCAAGGGCACCTTTTTGATTTTCGGAGTTCTGCTCAGTTGGTAATAAAGATTTTAGTTCGTCGATTGGCATTTTATATAGTTCCGGAAGTGACATGCCGTTCCATTTCCAGTTCATCGATTCTTCTTTTAATCTTAATCCATTACATTGAGAACACTCAAAATACCCACGATATTTTGATAAAAAGACTCGAATATGCATTTTATAGGTCTTTTTCTCAACCCATCTAAAAAAGCTATTTATACCATACCAAAGTGAACTTCCTTCTTCATAATTTGGGTCCCCATTCCATAACAAGTCATTTTCTTTTCGCGAAAATTTCTCGATTGGTTTGTGAGCATCCAATTTTCCTGTGTTACAGAAATAGATCAAATCATCTTGGCAGTTTTTGAATACCTTACCTGAAAAAGCTCGAACAGCCAGTTTTGCTATCGATAGGGACGGATCAGGAATAACCTTTTGCGGATCAATAGTGATTGTTCTTCCGAATCCTCTGCAGTGCGAGCAGGCTCCTTGGGGAGAGTTGAAAGAAAATAAACTTGGAGTCGATACACTAAAGGTCCTTCCTGAGCTTTTCGATTTCAATCCTAAAAATAGGGGCTCCAATAAATTGCCTTTAGCTGATCTTATTTCTCCACATCTATTTCCCTTTTCTAAGGTAATCGTTATAGCTTCTATTAGTCTAGACCGGTTTTTTCGATCGGGATTAAGTCTATCAATTACAACAAAAGCTTCTTTAATATGAGAATTTTTGTCATTGATGGATGTGAGTTTTTTGTACTCACCTTCTACTAATATGCGGCTGTGTCCTGCTTGACTTAAGAGTGAGGTGAAATCTTTAACTTTTAATCCATTGGGGCGATCGCATAAAAATCCGATAACAATGACATCCGACGAGTAAGTGTTTATCAGAAAATCTGCCTGAGATTCTGCAGTTTCCGTCTTAATTTGTTTCCCATTATATGGATCTATTAATTGTGCAACTTCAGAAAACCAAACCTTGAAATAATCACATAGCTCGGTCATCGTGCCAACAGTTGAGCGTGAATTTCGAACGGTATTTTTTTGCTCAACTGCAATGGAAGGACGCGCATTTTCAATTGATTTGACTTTCGGTCGAGGAAGCAGATCTAAAAACTGTCTAACATAGGGGCTGAATGTTTCTACATACCTTCTTTGCCCCTCTGCATGGAGGACATCAAATAGTAAGGTAGACTTTCCGCTTCCGCTAAGACCGGTAATCACAGTTAGTTCTCCCGGTGATATTTTAAGGTCAATATCTTTTAAATTATTGTGCGATGCACCACGAACGATGATGTCAGGTGATTTATATGGCATGGAAGTGCTTTGTAGACTTCAGCAAGGATAACGCAAACAAAGTGGCGTCCCGTAGGGGATTCGAACCCCTGTTGCCGGGATGAAAACCCGGTGTCCTGACCTGACTAGACGAACGGGACAACAAAGAGACCATTTTGTTCGAAAAGTCGATCCTTCGCAAGTTCAAACTATATGATAATCATAATCCTCAAGGTTTGACTTTAGCTGTAGATAATTTACTTTAGTCCCTTTTTCCAATGAAACCTACCTACAATCCCTCCAAGTTGCGACGTGCCCGAAAATTCGGTTTTCGCAAACGCAACCAGACAAGCGCTGGCCGTAAAGTCCTCAGGAACCGTCGCCGCAAAGGTCGTGCCAAACTGACCGCTTCCGTTGCCCGTCGCTTTCGCTAGA
>NHCX01000078.1 GCA_002168015.1 Verrucomicrobia bacterium TMED44 | reverse complement strand
ATGAATACTATTCCTTTGCCTCTTTCTTTAGCCAAGTGGGACGTAAACGGGCGGCCGATCCACGTGAAAATGTAATTTACAACAGAAAAAGTGGAGAAATTAATCATCCCGTTCATCAGAAACCAATGCCGCCAAAATTCCTTGGTGATGATACGCCCGAAATTGCCCGCGGTGCTGATCGCCGTGAAGTCTTAGCCGAATGGTTAGCTTCCCCGCAAAATCCATTTTTTGCCAGAAACCTTGCCAACTTGGTCTGGGCACACTTTTTTGGCCAAGGTATTATCGAACCTGTCGATGATGTTCGTGTATCCAATCCTCCATCCAACCCTGAACTACTCGATCAATTATCGGCTAAATTCACCGAATACAATTATGATTTCAAAAAACTAGTCAGGGATGTTTGCAACTCCAGAGTTTATCAACTTTCTACAAAAACCAATCCTTCCAATGAATCCGACACTCGTAATTTTGCCCGGGCTCATCTTCGTAGATTACGTGCGGAAGTGATGCTCGATGTGATTTCACAGACCACGGAGACAAAAAATAAATTTCAAGGACTTCCCCTTGGTGCCAAAGCCATTCAGATTGCCGACGGGCGGGTCAGTAATTATTTCCTTACCACTTTTGGACGGGCCAAACGTGAAACCGTATGTTCGTGTGAAGTTGTTATGGAACCAAGTCTTTCCCAAGCTCTCCATCTTTTAAACGGTGATACCACCAATAACCGAATCAAACAGGGCAAGGTCATCGCGGAAAGTTTGAAAGAAGGAATCAAGCCGGATCAGATTATAACGGATCTCTTCCTCCGTTGCTACTCTCGTCAGCCCAGGGAAGCAGAGAAAGCAAATCTCTTAGCCTCCTTGGATGAGGAAAATCCCCGTGAAGGTCTGGAAGATATCTTCTGGGCATTGCTAAATTCCAAAGAATTTATTTTTAATCACTAATCCATTCCTTTGTATAACTCTCTTTCGCTGGTAGGTAGGTATTTTAAAATGAATAGGCTGAAAATACTAGGTTCAACTTTTCTCTTCACATTTCAGGTATTCGCTACACCTGAAAAACCGAATTTCCAGGATGATATCATTCCCGTCTTTGAACAATCCTGTAATTCCTGTCATAATCCGGATAAAGCAAAAGGAGGACTCGATCTAACGAGTATGAACGGAATCCTCGCTGGTGGAAGNTCGGGAGATGTGGCCCTTCCTGGNGACCCCGATGCCAGTCTTGTCTATTTGTTAGCTGCTCGTCTACAGGANCCTCATATGCCNCCCCGAGGTGAAAAAATCGAAAAATCTCAGCTTATTCTTATTAAAAACTGGNTCGCACAAGGTATGCTTCCCACGGCTTCCGGTAAACCGATGAAAAAAAAGAAATCATCGGTCAACCTGACTCTTNCTTCTTCCTCTNTAGGGAAGCCGGATGGTCCTCCCCCGATGCCTAAACACTTAGCCCTTGAACCNGCAGTGGTTACAGCCCGACCTTTTGCACCTTCTGCCATGGCAACAGCCCCCTGGTCTCCTCTGGTGGCTTTGGCAGGGCAAAAACAAGTATTACTGTACAACACAGAAAGTTTAGAAATTGCCGGCATCCTCCCCTATGAGGAAGGCTTTATTGAATCTTTAAAATTTAGCCGAAATGGAAAACTTNTCATTGCCTCGGGAGGTCGCGGGGGAAAGAGTGGAAATGTAGCCGGTTGGGATGTGGAAAATGGAAGAAGAGTACTCAATGTCGGGGAAGAACAGGATAGCATTTTAACCGCAGATATTTCGGCGGATCAATCACTCGTCGCAATTGGAGGAACAACAAAGTTAATCAAAGTCTTCGACTTAGCGACCAATGAAATCCTTTACAAAATAAAAAAGCATTCCGAATGGGTCACTCAGGTTGCCTTCTCACCTGACGGTATCCTGCTCGCTACCGCTGATAGAAATGGGGGTCTGTATGTGTGGGAGGCTAAAACAGGCAATCCGTTTTATTCTCTTACAGGACATAAGCAGGAAATCACCAGCCTAAGTTGGCGGGCAGATGGAAATGTTCTGCTCTCTGCATCGGAAGAAGGTGCGGTCCGTACTTGGGANATGATTAATGGGAAACAGGTGAAGACCTGGAATGCCCATGNAGACGGAACCCTCTCTGCCCATTACGCNCAAAATGGAAATATCGTAACCTCCGGTCGTGATAAGGTTGTTAAGTTNTGGGATGGAAATGGAAAAGCCCTGCGCAGTATTACAGGATTTTCTGATATTGTTATGGAGGCACGTCTTTCCCATGATGGATCGAAAATTATTGCTGGTGATTGGAGTGGAATCGTAGGGGTATGGAATTCTGCTGACGGAAAAAAACTCGGTGATTTACTGGCCAACCCCCCTACCCTGCAAACTAGGATTTCACTCGCTTCCCAAAAACTTGCTGAAGCCAAAGCCTCACTTCAACAGGCACAGGAAAAACTCCTGCCATTTCAGGAAAAAATTGAAGAGGCCAGCAAACAGATCGCTGCAAATAAATCTTCTTTGCAAAATGCTGAAAAGTCCCTGCAAGATGCAATGGCTGGTGTACTCCAAGCGAAAACTTCCCTCGATCAGGCAGTAGCGGATCTTGCCAACAAAACCAAGTTGCACGCAGACCTTTCGCAGGCACATGATGCCAAAAAGCAACAACTTGTTAGTAGCCAACAAGCCCAGTCTCAGCAAACTGCAGAATTTACTAAGTGGAGCCAACAGGCCAATCAAAGATCTGAACAACTTAGTTCCATGAAAGAATCTCACCGGAAAGCTAGCGAAGCTCAAAATCAAAATCAGGATGACGCTTCCTACGCTGAAGCTGTGTCCAAGACCAAAAGTGCAATGGAAGCCATGGAAAAAGCATTTCTGCATGCAAGTAACCTGACCGCTCAACACAAATCGGAAATGGAGAAATTCACCAACTTGTCCAACTCCCAAAAGAATGCACTCGATGAGCAGGCAAAAGGTGTGGAGCACGCCAAACAGTCAGTTGCAGCTTCACAGGCAAATAAAGTGAAAAGGGAACAAGTTTGGAAACAAGCCCAACAAAACCAAGTGACCATGGCTTCAAAGAGAGATCACTCAAAAAGCCAATTATCAAATTCTGAAAAGCTGTTAGCCCAAGCACATGAAGCCAGCAAGTCTCCAGTTGCCGTAGTCGCACAGGCTCAAGCCCAAGTGCAGTTATTGGAAAAAAGTGTCTCCAAATGGAAAGCAGAAACCATAAACTACAGCCGCCATCAGGAAGTTATCGTTCTCAACGGGTTGGAAGAAGAACTCACCGCTCTTGATGATACATTAGAGGAATCCANNANTTNNTTTGCGNAAGCCCAACAGAAGGTAGATAAAGCTGCGGATACACTTTCTTCCCTGCCTCAAAAGATTTCTGAACATCAGCAAATTGTTACCCAGAAAAAATCTCAGGTTGAAACTGAATCCTCCATATTAAATCAAATCACTCAGTCTAAGAATCAAAAAAATATTTTTATTCAACAAGTCGATCAACTGAAGCAACATAACTTGCAACAATCAAAAACCGATCCAGAAAATGTTACTTTAGTTCAGGCAGGAAATAAGTTATCCGAGTCTATCGCTCTCCTGAAAAAAGATCTACAAGACGCAGATGCCCAACTGCTTGCCAAACAGGACCGAGTAAATCAGGCAATGTCGGCCGTCTCCATTGCTGAANCTTCCCTCGCGGAAGTGATGAAGTTGCGCGAAAGTGCTCCTAAAGTTTTAGANGAAAAAGAACAGGCTATGCTGGCAGCNAAANCCAAGTTTGATGGGAAACAGAAAGAACATTCCGAATGCAAACAAAAGGTGGANCAGCAAAAAGCAAAAACAGACTCTCTCCTTCAGCAGTACTTGCAGGCATTACCCAAATAATTTCTCGTCCTTTTATATTTTCCTCCCCCTATCTAAGCTTGAGGAAACTTGACTTTTCACTTCTTGTTGGAACTATTGNGATGGTGAACACTTTTCTGGCAACAATCACTTTTAAAATAGCAATATTGGCTGCTCTGGTTGTTTTATGTAGTTCAGTTCAAGCCAATGAATCTAATTCAACTAGACTATCAGAACTTGAATTAGCTAAAAAGGATGCCAAAGATTTTAAAAAACTTGCTTCCCTGATCAACCCATCGGTGGTGGTCATTGAAAGCGTGGATCGAAATGGATATGAAGGAGGGAGGGGCACCGGGTTTGTTGTTCGTGATGATGGTGTCATTGCCACAAATTTCCATGTTATTGGAGAACACCGGGACTTCTCGATCCGATTCCCGGATGGTAAAACTTTTCGCCCGCAAAGCATATTGGCTATTGACCGTAACCGCGATCTGGCTCTCATCAAAATTGACGCCAAGAATCTTCCGGTCCTNCAACTTGGTAATTCTCANGAATTAACCCCCGGTCAGTCAATCCTTTCCATCGGAAATCCCCTTGGCTATGAACATAGCGTCAGCCGTGGCGTCGTCGCTGCAATTCGCGAACTGGAATTTGGGGACGGGCGGCCCATGGTACAAATTGCTATTCCCATAGAGCCTGGAAGCAGCGGGAGTCCCGCCCTGGATTTGGAAGGAAATGTCGTCGCAATCCTTTCCATAAAATCTGGGGGTGCCATGGGATTNGGTGTTCCAGTCAATGAACTAAAAAAACTACTCAGGGAAACAAATCCCATTCCAATCAAGAAATGGTTAACCATCGGCAGTTTGGACGAGTTGGAATGGATGCCTATCATGAATGGTTCATGGAAGCAAAGAGCGGGTATTATTTCAGCCATGGGTTTAGGCAATGGCTTTGGGGGCCGTATGCTTTGCTTGAATCAAACGAACTTTCCTAAACTGCCTTTTGAATTAGAGGTAGAGGTTCTATTGAAAAATGAAAGTGGTGCCGCAGGTTTGGTTTTTCATGCAGACGGGAAAGATAAACACTACGGATTCTACCCTACCAATGGTTCTCTCCGTCTTACAAGATTCGAGGGCGCCAACGTCTATTCATGGACCATCCTCGAAACGGTCCGCTCCGAGGCCTACCTGCCAGACGAATGGAACAGAATTAGAGTGAGACTTGAAGAAAATGGACAAATTGTATGCTCCGTGAATGGAGAAGTTGTTATTGATTTGATCGATCATGGATTAGATGGGGGAAAGATTGGGTTATGCAAATTTAGGGAACCCACCGCACAGTTTCGTTTCTTCCGGATTTCTAAAAGATTTCCAAAATCCACCGTCACTCCTGCTTTTTCCAAAAAAGTCCGCGAAATAGTACGACCCTTAATGCCNCGTGCTGAATTGTCCTCCAAGGAAATGGATGAACTCTTGGAAATGGGATCGCCCGCACCTCAGTCTCTGCGGGATCATGCGAACGAATTGGAAAAAAAAGCCAAGGCGGTGAGACGCCTNGCTGAAGAGGTCAGGGAAAGGCTCATCATCAATGAACTTGCCAAAAGTCTGCATATTGATGAACGCGGTTCGGTCGATCTTCTCAAATCCGCCCTGCTTATTGCACGGCTCGATAATGAAAACTTTGATTTGGATTCTTATCTGCAAAAAGCCGACCTGCTGGCAAAAAAGATTAAAAAATCTTTTACTAAATCTTCCTCCAAAGAAGAAAAACTACTGATCTTAGTGAATCAGCTTTTTGATGAAATGGGATTTCATGGAAGCACCCTCGACTATCATCATCGTTCAAACAGTTATATGAATGAAGTGATGGATGATCGCGAAGGTCTACCTATCACCCTGTCCATCCTTTTTATTGAGTTGGCCGACCGTTTAGATATTCCAGTTTCAGGCTTGGGTCTGCCGGGTCATTTCATGGCCATATTTCAAGAACCTAAAACCAAAAAAACAAATTCAAGAGAACTGTTAATTGATTCATTTGGCGGTAAAATTATCACTCGGGAGGAAGCCCGCAAAATTACCGGTGTAGACCTTAAGGAAGAAGATTTTAAACCCGTTTCCAATCGGGATATAATTACCCGTATGCTTCGCAACCTGATTCAATCTGCAGAGCGCGAACAGGATTCGCCTGCAAGACTCAGGTACATCGATGCGATTCTAGCCATTGATCCTGATGATCGCTACACCCGGGCCATGCGGGCCATGCTTCATTATGGTGAGGGACGGTATACGGATGCACTGATCGATATCGATTTTTTGATTCAAGAAAACCCAAATGCTCCTGAACTGGCACCTTTGCGNGTCTTGCGCACCCGTTTGATTGAACAAGGTGCCAGTGCTCCCTGATCTGCCTATCCTTNACCTGATATCATCCGCACTATAGTCTTCACCTGTCTTTCCGTCCGGACCCATCGAAAAAAGTAAATAACCGGAGCCTCCATTTTCAATCGGGAATTCGTAGACATATTCATTTCCCCANGGATCCANAAAGGCCGGGTCTTTACCCAAGGTTTGAGCAAGCCATAACTGAAGGGATTTACCTCCATCATGCGAAAGGTCGGGAATCTCCGTTTGGTCAAATGCCGACAAATCGAAATGAAAAAGATGAGTGGGAATTTTTGGAGGATAAGGCGGTAATTCGAGACCTCCATCTTCATTATGAAATCCGGCAAGGGACATAAAAAGACATTCTCCAGGAGTGCAAATTTCTTTGGGGCAATTGGGATACTCCCCATAATCTGAAAAAAACTCTGTAACCGCATTTTTAAGTCCCACTATTTCAAGCTTTGCTTTTTTATTTGCCTGCTGCTCGCTAATATATCCCCAGCCAGTGAATAAAATACTCATCAAAATGCCTATAATCGCGATCACCGCGAGCAATTCGAGCAATGTGAACCCTTTGCGTTTTCCCGTCATGCCAATTCAGAATCCCANCCCATACTTTTCAGGGCTTCCCTCACATCCTTTAAATCGTCATCTTCAAGAGCCATAAGTTTATATTTCTGATCACGTCTTGCGGCTTCCTTAAGAAAATCAAGACATTCCCCGGGATGCCCAAGTACGCACGCATAGCATGCAAGGTTGTACCGTATCAGGGCACTCTCGTAATGAATTACCAATCCATCCAAAAGAATTTTTCTCGCCTCATCAATAGACACATTTCTCCTTGTTGCATAGGCCTCCGAAANCCACCAATCTTCCTCGTCTGGAAACTCCAACCGTAATTCTCTCGCCACCATTTCCATATTCAACCAGTCACCAGTTTCCTGTCGGATCGCCAACTGAAAAACTTTTTTCTTCTTCAACCAAGGCTCCTCATCGGGTAAAGCCCGTAATTCTCGGTCAGCCTGCTCAAACATCTCAAGCTCGAAGTATCCACCTGCCCGCTTCAAATGAATACGGGGGGAAAGTATATGTCGGGGTACTAAGTTCGCTTTTGACATTGGGGAAAGATATAATCTTGAAATCAACGATCAGGGAACTCAAGACCGTTCATTCGATTTCTTTTGTGGGTGACAATTCGCCTTTTCGCCAAGTCGAAGCCAATAAACTGCCAATTATACAGTGCATCACTGCACTCAATGCACATGGAGCGGGTACCATGGGCATGGTGGAAAAGTGCTTGCTCGCTAGAGCCATGCCCAGTCCAGAATTCTGCATACCCACCTCGATAGAAAGAGTACGGGATATAGAACGGTTCTCCCGTAGGATTTTTGGAATCGCATAACCAATGACAAAACCGCCGAGGTGTAAGAGCAGCACGGCACCAAGCATAACCTGCCAATTATCCAGAATGATTTGTTTCTTGGCCGCCAATACAAACCCGACAATTAAAAGAATAAAGAGCACGGATAACATCGGAGAAAAAGTTGAAACAAAACTTGCTGATTTTGAGAAATAACGCTTCCAAATAACTCCCAGTAGCAAGGGAATGAGTACGACATACAAGATACTCTTCATCAGTGCCCATGGATCTACTGGCAAATAATGACCTGCATAGAAATGAGTTAACCAAGGAGTCACAGCAATCGCGAGAACGGTGGAGCAAGTGGTCAGGCAAACAGAAAGAGCCACACGGCCATGAGCGAGGAAGACCACCACATTCGACGCCGTACCCCCGGGACAACTTGCCACCAGAATAAGCCCAACTGCCATTTCAGATGGAATTTGAAAGCCATATGCAATCAATGCAGCCCAGGCAGGCATGATTGAAAATTGTAAAAAAACCCCCAAGCCAACTAATCTTGGATTTTTGAAAACTTCCAAAAAGTCTTTGGGGGATAATGTCAGCCCCATTCCCAACATAATGATTCCCAAGCCAAAACTGATTGCCTCTTTTCCATACCATAGAAAAAGAGCGGGGTGATAAAGTGCCGCAATCCCCACAAGAATTGACCAGGCGGGGAATAACCTGGTCGCCCCATCAGCAAGGGACTTGAAAGGCATAGGCTGGCTAGAATTGAAAGGTGATTATTTTCTGATTTCCCAAAACTCGACTTCTCCCCATTGATTGCCCCATCCCTGATATTGAGGGGTAAGCCGAAAATACTGGGCTTTGACAGCCCGCAAGTCTACTTGGGCCCAGGCAGCTTTTCCTTTTTCCGCNACGAAGCCTTCGTACTCATTAAACATCATAAAATTTTCTCCATCCCGGCTGATCTCCACTTTAAGCTCCAACAATTCATCACTTCGNTCCCATGGTTGAAAATATACCCGAATGATTCCAATCCTTTTTTCTGCACCCAAGTTAAAAGTGATACTTGGATTCTTTTTCATCCACACCGTCCAAGTGGATCGCCAACCACTATCTGGTAACTTTCCGTCAATCAATCGGTCTACTCCTAATCTTCCACCATCCATGGTGGGACCAATGGTACTCTCCGCTTTCTCCACGGGAGTCAATTTGAACTTACGGGAGTCTCCGTTGAGTGAACGGTTTTGAGCATCCAGGCTAAAAGCCATTAAAATTGGAAAAATAAGCGATAGAATGATTTTTCGAAATAAGATCATTCTTCTGTTTTGTATAGAAAAGTTAAATCATGCAAGATAGATTCGGGCACCTCTAATCATCCAAACTACGGGGTTAGCCTGCGGTTTACCATCCAGTGACAACCCGATTCCTCCGCAATTTTGATAAATATCCGTTCAGCCTTGTTTAATTTCCGACCTTTCCGAATGGAGACGCCCCAAGTTCGGGAAAGCTTGCCAAAACCTAGGGGTAGACTGACAAGTTCCCCTGCAGCCACCTCACCAGCCACCAGCCAATCTGCCATTATCCCGACGCCCAAGCCCAGTTTGATTAACTCTTTGCTTGCATCCGAACTACTTATTTCCATGAAACTCGTAAGCTTCAATCCATTAAGCTCAAGATAATCATTGATCATTCTGAAGGTGTAACTCGCCCGGTTATCTAAAATGAAGTTTTGTGTTGATGCTTGTGGCCAGTCTACTACTTGATTCTTTGCCCAATCGTGATCTGGTGTTGCAATCAAACGCAGTTCATCCGAAAAACAAGGGACAAACTCAATGTCCAAATTACGAATCGGTTCCAATGAAATGGCCAAATCCAGTTCCCCAAGCCCTAACATCTGTAAACATTTGGGAGTATCCTCTCCGTAAACCTCAAACCTGCACTGAGGCACACTTTTCTTAAATTCCTTCAAAAGTGGTGGCAGAAAAAAACGACATGCCTGTTGGCTGGCTCCAAGCCTGATTCGACCAGCTCCAAATTTTTCAAAACCACTCAATTCCTCACGAAGTGCACTCATTTGCTGAAGAAAAGGGCGAGCAAAACGAAGCAATCGGTCACCAGCTTCCGTCAGCGAAACTTTCTTGCCTTCTCTCCGTATTAACTGACAACCCGCATCGATCTCCAGCGTCCGCATCGAATGACTGACCGCAGATTGTGTGAGTAACAATCTCTTGGCAGCTTCAGTGAAACTGCCAGTCGTGCAGAGCATATCAAACGCTTCGAGCTGCCGAGTGTCAAATGGACGAATTCTTTTCATCTTTTACTATGTTGCATTTGTTGATCCACATTCAAAAAAATTTCAAATTCGTGAAAAAAATTTTCTCTTCAGATTTCCGACTCCGCCTAGGTTTCCTATTATTCTCGCTTGTAGAACCAGGAGTTTTCTCTAGGATAGTGCCTGCAATGAGATTTTCCTTGATCAATATTACGATAATTCTCTCCGCAGCTTTTTTTGCCAAAGGGTTGGGAGGGCAGGTTCACCCCATTGAATCTCTTGGAAGGAATTTCTTTGAAAGCATTAAAAACAAGGATTTTAACGCCTATTATAACCTGAGCATTTTTTCTCTCAACGAACAGTCCTTCAAATTCTTCCTTAAGAATATCCGAAATCAAAGCATGAGAGACCATGTGATTGATGCCCACACTCTTCCCTTTCCTGCAGATGCCAACACCTCCCGTCAAAAATGGGATGCCGCTTTTCTTCATAATTGGCGCATCGAATGGCGTCATCTTGCCAGAGCCACCCCTGAATCGATCAAAAACGAAACCTTTATTCCCATACTCAGGGAGACCAACGCCTATGGTTTTCAATGGGAAACTGTCCGTCTCCTTGCCATTGAAATTCTTCTACCCGTAAATTGGCAAAATGAAAGATTTGAAATCAAAGGAGACCTAGATTTAGAAGAAAATCAAGTGAACCCGAGGACTCTTTTTCTCGATCGCTCCATGTCCTATCGTATACAACCCGACAAAAGTACCTATTCACGGGCTTTAATGTTTGGAACAGACCCCGAAGATTCAGACCAAGCTTTCAACAACGGAATCATCGGAAACGGATCCGGGCAGGGAGATATTATCATCCGGTTCGATGAAAATGCCCCCGATAAACTATTCTATTTTTGCCCGGATGAGGCAAATGCTGGAGGCCCCGTAGTGATCAAACAATATGATGATTTGGATAAGCCCAACCAAAGACATAATCTCCTGCTCACCCTTGCTTATGGAAGTCCTCAAAGGGCTTTTCAAATTTTACTCAAGGATGTCCTGCTTACACCGAATGGTGCCTTGTATTGCGGACGTCCGAAATGGATCGGGGAAGTTCCCCTTCCCCGTGGTCTGAATTTCCCCGAACTCTAAGCTTTTAATCCTTATTTTTTAAGCACCTCGATCAGGGCTCCCATTTTGTATCGGTTGGCACTTATCAATTGCCCTTCTTTATTCCACTTGCGGAAGAGACCATTTTCTTTTCCGTCAAACCATTGCTCCTCGGATTGTAAATTATTATTTTCATGCCAGTAGCGGGCAACTCCGTCTTTTTTTCCCTGAAAAAAAGAGGCTTCCGCACGGGGCTTTCCGTTCTTAAAATTTTCTGTTGCATTCCCAGTATAAGGTGTTCTTTCCACATCATAATGCCAAAGATTCGTTGTCTTGTCCCGAACCAAGCCAGCACCGTTTACTGATCGAACCTTTAGTGACAAACGGGCATTCTCCCATCGTAAAACCTCCAATTCCGTTTCCAATTCGAGAATTTTATTATTTTTCTCATTTTGAGTTTCCTCAGAATCCTCTAATTTATCACCCGCATTGTTTTCCAGGCACGACAATAGAAAAAGACAACCAATACAAAGGAGGATAGTAAGAAATCTAGAATTATTCTTCATTTAGCACGAGAAAAAATCATTATTATTTCATCAGATTTTCCAGCCTAAGCAAGCGACTTTCCAACTTGAGCACCCGGCTACGGAGTTCCGCATTTTCACGCTTAACCCGGTTCAATTGATTTAAAACTTCCGTCCGCTCTGCTCCATTCTCTTCTCTGGAATTCTCCGATCGATTAGATCGTTGCAANGCTCTACTGGCCTCATTGTTCTCTCCATCCGATGTCCTTCCCAGAGCATTTCTTTTTGTCTCCAACCGAGCACTCGCNACTCTTATCTGCTCAGCATTTAATTCCAAAATTTCCCAAAAATTCTCCTCACTTTTTCTGATTTCAATGGGAAATGTCTGCCCAACACGCAAACCATTAAGGTAGGCACCCTGTAAATTTCTCGCTTCAGCATTTCCACGAGCTCGGATCAGGATGGACTTTTGGATTAAATCATTCGGTTTTTTAACCCGGTTATTTTTCCAGACTCTGTTTACCCTAAGTACCCGTACCCGCACCCCCAGATCTAAGACTCCCTCCACCCGGGCCATTACTTGTCCACTAAATCCGTAGAAAGTATTCTCGGTTCTTTCCTGACCAAAATTAGGCATCAACAAGTTTAAAAACATCAAAGACAGTAAAAGCTTCATAATAACGGTCAAATTTACAAAATTAAACTGAATCAAGCAATATGAACATTTCGTTTGTTCATTAATGGGGCAAGTCCACTTACTCATCGAATCCTAGTTTTATCTTTCCACGATTAGGGTACCCCTATTAGTAGGTTGATCTGCAGAATCCATTGACTCACTATGCTGGATCCATAAGATGGAATTCATGAAAGCCTTACCTATTTTGCTTTCTCTTGCCCTTAGTATAATCAGTTGCAGGACTTTGGAATGGAATGTGGAAACATATACCTACGATAACATTGCAAGAGAAATAAAACCCAACTCTGAACCCGTTCCGGTTTATTATTTAAAAAATGATATTACCTTTCCGTATAAAATAATCGGTCGGGCCAATGCAACCTGCTCTGTAAAACAAAGGTACGATCAGCCTATTCCACTAAAACTTCTCAAAAATCAGGTCCGGGAAGTTGGAGGAGATGCACTCCTCGCTCCCAAACTCGAAGATTCCTACACTTGGACTGCCCCCATTATCGAACGCATAGACTAATTAATTTCCTGCGATTGCAGAACATGAGGTGGTGATGCTTCACACGAAGAGGAAAGAACTAGGGTTTTATTAGTTGTACCGATTGGATACCTGCCTTGGGCACTCCGGGCTTATTGATTCTTTTCTCCGGGAATTTTATTCACGAAAAGATTTTATTCCGTAACAATCTCCATTTTTAATAAGTCAGAGAATTGTTCCACTGGTAAATCAATATCCACATTTTCCCCGTCTTTCATGGTTAATCGAAGAACAAGGTTTTTTTGAGAAATTTTTTCAATCAATTTTCTCTGATCATTGATGTCGGATTTCGCTTCTTCTTCAGACTTTGGCTTCATACGAGATAACGATGAATCCCGCTTAAGTACGAGATCAGTATCAAACAATACGAAATCCTCAACTTCATAAAGTGTGCTGCTTTTCCCTGCAGTGCCTCCCTGAAAAGATGCTCCTTCGATTTTGAATGGCTCGCTCCTAAAAAGATGAGCAAATCCTGTTTGCTTATTTTGATTGAACTCAAAAATCATAAAGTTGTTACGATTCTGAAATTGTCCGTTAAGAACTTCACTAATTTTATCAAGTGAATTCTCATTAAGCGGGGTTTTACGTACATCGGATATTGTAAATCGCTTAGATTTTACCTCGGCCGACCGGTACCAAAAATTTTGGTCCCCGTCTTGTTCCATTAGGACTAAAGTATTCCCGACAATCATGGCTCCTTTATACTTTTCGTACCCCATTTTGATTCCCCCGCTTGAAGGTGAATACTCCCAGTCAACATACCTTTCTAATTTATCTTTTTTTACCACAAAGCAAACACCTTTCAATTCATCCGTAATCGGTCTAAATTTATAGGATAATACCCCCTGATAATCCTCTCTTAGCCAACTCCCCGTTAGTAAACCGTTAAAGAATTCTTCCCTTTGCTCGCGCAAACTGCTTGTCAAAGGTGCTGCCACCTTCACCAACCTCTCCAAAATATAGAAATCATTGTCTTCATCTAAACCGATTAAATAATTTTCGGTGATCCTCGCCTGTATAATCAAGGAACTTGAAATTTTCATTACCCCTGAAGATATCCCCCAACTTTCAAGCCTAACATTTCCTTTTTCTGCGTAAATTTCCCTTACCCCAGAGTCATTGGAGAAGGTTGTTTTAAATAAAATCTCTCCTTTATCCGTAAGTTTCCTCCACCTCCTTGAAATCATTTCCTGAATAAAATTTTTCGGATCTTTTTTTAGAGTTACTATTCCAGCCTGCGAAAGATTTCCGTCCCTTACAAAAATTTCATCATCATATGTAAAAGTATTTTCATTCTGAAATTTTACCTTTTCATCATCCCAACCCACAGAAATTTTAAAACCTTTCGGTTGTCTCACCCAAGTCCCTAAAAGCGTTTTTCCCTTTTTTTGAATAGAGATTACCGCACCCTTATTAGAAACAAAACCGTCCAGCACCTCTAGGCGGGACTTTTCAGATTTCCAAGAACCGAGTAATTGATTTGTCTCCATCTTTGGTTGTCCTGATAAGTTGATCAAAATAAACATCAGGGAGGAAAGCAGTATTTTTATTCTCATTTTTAAAACACAATATTCTCTAAAATAATTATTAAATCTGTAAGTAATTTGCCTGATAAAGCTAGTTTTATCTTTTAATATAAAAACTAATTTATCAATAAATTATTATTTAATACGACTAAATGAGTCATACAGGTTTATACCCGAGCATGACAAAAGAGCTTAATTAGTCACACCCAGGAGTTCACCATTTTCTTACCAAGCTTAATAAGCAACACCCATGAGGAGCACCTCTGCCCTAGTTTGTACCAGTAAAGTAGCTATCGATGGATATGCCTTGGACGCAAAGAGCAATAGCAAACTAGCCCGCCTCATTATGGACTGTGATATCACTTGTTGGAGAAACGATGGCAACAATTAGATTAACTGCTAATCTTTCACCTGATTCAACCTTTACAAAAAATCGCTCCTTGGTTTTTACCTCACCTTCTTCGCGGCTGAAGTCTAAGCTCTTCAGCATGTGGAACAGTAGTTCCAAATCACCATCCACCTCTCCGGTAGCGGCCGTTTCGACGAGTTAGGGATTTCATTAATTCCTAGAAACATTCATATACCCCGTGCTTGACTCAAGACTTAAGGGCTGATCAGCTGAGGAATGAAATGTAATCCATTCGCTTTGGTTATTGGCCTACTGACCTTGGTTGGCTGCGGAGGAGAAACCCAAGATGGTCAGGATATTGGTACGGTCTCTGATAAAAAGCATGAACTTGAAAAATCTCCAAATTCCTTTGATTTGGATGACCCCAAAACTCTTGCCAGGGTCATCGAAGAAGCAATCATCGTCGATAAACTCAAAAATATCGGCGACAAGAATAACATCATTCTTCGTTCCGCCAAAGAAAAGATTCCCTACACGGGTTGGTCGAGGCGAATGCATCCTAATGGTCAAGTTAAGACTTTAATGCAAATTAACCATGGGAGTCCGGACAGATTGATTGAGTGGTACGAGAACGGACAGAAGCAGATGGATGAGATTCACGAGGGAGCCAAGATTCTCACTGTAAAATGGCACAGGAATGGTAATCTTGCAGGGAAAACGAGCTCCCTAAACGCAAAGCACCATGGATTGTGGACCGTATGGCACGAAAATGGCAAAAGGAAGGCCGAGGTGAATTGGAGAAACGGCGAAATGAACGGTCTTCAAACTTTTTGGTATGAGGACGGACAAAAGAAAGAGGAAACTTTTTTTATCAATAGCCTGAAAAATGGAGCTCGTACTGAGTGGTACAAGAATGGGCAAACAAGGTATCAAGCGTATTATATCAAGGGCAGAATGGAGTCTGCCGTGGTGTGGAAACCTAATGCCACGAAATGTCCCATTACATTTATTGATGAAGGAGAAGGGATCATAGTAAATTATAATCAGGATGGAACGGAGATGAACAGGATACCTTTTCCTGGAGGAGCCGGGTTTCAACCCCCTTCAGGTAGACGACATCCAAATAAATTTCAGGCCACTCCTCAAATGCCTTCACCGGCGTATTACGAAAATGGTCAGAGAAGGATAGAGCGAAATATTAAGTACGGCCAAGTCATCTCTGCCATTTCCTGGAAGCCAAATGGGGAAAGATGCAGCATTACAAATATAAATCAAGGTAACGGTATGTTGTGTGAATATCACGAAAATGGGGTGAAAAAAAAGCTACGCAGTTACAGCGGCGGTAATAAGCATGGCTCAGCCTCGAGTTGGTATAAAAATGGACAAAAGCAGGCTGAATCCAATTGGAAGAACCAAAAAAAGAATGGACAATACACCGAATGGTACGAAAACGGGCAGAAAATGGCAGAGAAATACTACTCTCAAAACCAAATCAACGGCACTGCTTCCAGATGGTATAAAAATGGAAAGAAACGCTCGGAATCAAATCATAAAAACGGCATACGCGACGGTGCTTCCAGGTTATGGCATGAAAATGGACAGATATTGGTAGAAGAATTTCATAAAGAAGGTAGGCTTGTTTCAACACAAATAAGGAAACCAAATGGTGAAATTTGCCCGGTAAGTAGAGTGGATAAAAATGGGGATGGTGTTAAAGTTTTTTACAAGACAGATGGATCAGAATCTTCGCGAGCTATTTATAAAAACGGCAAAAGAGTTTTAAGGTAAATTTCCAGGGAAAACTTTTTTCTACCTCTCAAACTTTATCAGTTACATCCAATTAAAGATGAATTTACAGTGTCCTATCCTAGGCTTGCTTAGTGTTGAAAAAGAAAATGTTCTTATTTGATGAACAATCTGCGCAGAATGCACATGATTGCAGGCACCCTTGCCATTCTCTGCATTGTCGGAAACCTTCCCAAAATAGTTGAAGCCTTCAAGATCGATTGGCAAAACGGAATAAGTCTGTTGTCCACCCTCGCAATCGGAGGCTATCTTTTGGGATGTGCAATGGGTGCTATTGTAAATCTCTTTATCGGCTGGATCAGAAAAAAGTAGTCCTTTTAGATCACCCCAAACATACTAACCGCGAGCATTTCTCATAAACCTCAGTATCCATCAAGCATTCAGCTTCCCCAAATTGGAGCCGACGACCGGATTCGAACCGGTGACCCCCTCATTACGAATGAGATGCTCTACCAACTGAGCTACGTCGGCCTAATTTAATGCAGATTTATTGATTTATGTTCGCTTTTGCAATGGTCAAAATGATCGGAATTTTAATTATGATATCTTACTATCATCGATTGATGACTTGAAGTTTTTCCAATTTTCCATCTATCTTGACCTATGAAACCCTTATTTGTCCCTTGCCTCCTTTCATTGCTGCTGCTCATTTCCTGTGGTGATTCATCCGACAATAAAATGTCTCAAGAAGCCGAGTCGGCGGATGAATCCACCAAACCTATTTCTAGGCTTACTTCTCCCGATGCTCCAAAACTTCCCATCAAGCTCATATCTTCACAAGGATGGGTCGGAAATGTGTTTGCCTACCAAAACGATTTCATTGAAGTCTTTGAAAATGTAGAACTCCCCGTAGTTCCTCCACCGGGTGCCGGACCTGAATATGAGGTAAAACGGGATCAGAATGATACCGGGATGGTACCCGTAAGCAAAGGCAGGCTAAGATTCAAAGGAGATAACTCGCCCTACTCAGGAAAAGTATTCCAACACTATCTTTCGGGAGAGATTTTACACTACGCGACCTACAAGGATGGGTTTCGTGAAGGCCGGGCTTTTGGGTGGAAAAAGGATGGAAATCTCACCAAGGTGAGTCAGGGATGGGGTTATAATTATCAAGAAATTGACCTGAATACTATCTTAGACAACCCCGGAAAAGAACTGACGGCACAAATGAAAGTGATTCTTCCGGAATTGGAAACATCTGCGGTTTTTATTGGGACACAGGAAGAATGGAAGGAATGGGCCACCGTTAATTCTGACGGGATTACCTTTTGCCTAACTACTGGTGTTTACTTGGATGGGGAGGTCAAAATTCATGCTCAGGAGGGACATCTAGATACTGTCAGAATATACAAAGAAGGTCTCTTAGATGGGGAGTTCTCCAAGTATCATTCAAATGGTACACAGTCACAATCCATTCAATACAAGGCGGGTCAAAAGCATGGAAAGGAGACCTGGTGGCAGGATAATGGTTACAAGTCATACTCTGCAAATTTTCTGGATGGGCAACTTCATGGGAAAACTTTCAATTGGGATGATAACGGTTACCTCGCTTCCCAATCAGAATTTGATAGGGGGAAGCCAATGCGCCCCACCGAGGAAGTCACTGCACCTGTTCAAAAAATAGAACAATAATCCGCGATAAAAAAAGGAATGAAAAAGCCTCGTAGATCCCTAGCGGAAGGGAAACAGGCTCGAACCGAAAAAACTTAAAACTACCCCTGCCAGTGAGATTGCGGTCAATAAAACCGACCATGTTCTCAACATTTCTTTTTCGGTGAACCCACTTAATTTTTGAACTACCCAGAATCCACTGTCATTCATCCAAGATAGCGTGATTGAACCAAAACCAATCGCAAGAAAGATATAGACCGGATGGTAAGGCAAGGAACTTCCATCGCCTAAGATCGAAGCCATTAAACCGGCTCCGGTGATCATGGCAACGGTGGCTGACCCTTGGGCGATACGTACAAAGGCGGTGATTCCCCAGGCAAGTAAGACATATGAAAAATCCAATTGCACTGCATAATGGGCGATCACTTCCCCCACTCCACTGAGGCGGATCATACCGCCGTAAGCTCCGCCTGCCCCGGTGATTAAAATGAT
Source organism: Verrucomicrobia bacterium TMED44 (assembly GCA_002168015.1). Lineage (GTDB taxonomy): Bacteria > Verrucomicrobiota > Verrucomicrobiia > Opitutales > Seribacteraceae > Seribacter. The sequence continues at coordinate 8,441 of NHCX01000078.1, read as the reverse complement.
TGAACCCGCTGTGATAAGGGGGGCTTCGAGAATTCTACTCAAGGGAAGCTTTTCTTCCGACCCAACCGGCCGCTCCTGCCTGATTAAAAGAGAAATCGAAACCAAGGCCGCCAGAGACATCGCGATATTGGGCTCTCCGAAGAATGAAAGAATACGAAAATTGACATTATCCATCTCTGGAGACAAAGATCCTAGTTCCACTCCTTGCCCTCCCAAAACTTTGAGGAGTGAGATGCATGAAATTAAAACAACTGGCAAAAGAATCGGCAGATAGGAGAGGAAGAGCGGGGGTAATTCATTACTATCTTTAGCCAAAGTATCTTCCAAGTCCTTATTGCCTATACCTGCGACTTCACGCATGGGAAAAGAATATTTTTTTTCAAACCAACCGGCCATCCATAACACCAGGGCGGCCAGAGGCAGACTGGCAAGCAAACCTGCCATCAGTGCGTACCCGAGTTCGATCTTTAAAAATTCTGCAATCATTAAAGGTCCCGGGGTGGGAGGAACCATCGAGTGGGTGATGGCACCAGCTCCAGCCATAGCCATGACAAAATACAAATAGCGGGCACCTGCCCTGATAGCCATGGCTCGTGCCAAGGGGATTAGTAAAAAGAAAACGGTATCAAAAAAGACAGGAATCGAAAGTAAAAATCCGCTGAGTAAAAGGACCAGACCAGCCCGTTTTTCACCAAAGATGGAAAGAAGATGTCGGACAATGCGTTCCGCTGCCCCGCTTTTCATCATACAGGTTCCCACAATTGCAGCCAGGGCAATAATCAAACCGATACCACCAGCCGTGTTGCCAAAACCAAGAAGGCTCCACTTCACAGCCAAGGAGAAATTTGAATAAGGAGCGGTGGTTTCTTCTAAATCTACCCGGTTATGAAACAAACCTTTGTTATCCACTGTAGGTTCCGGTAATGGCCCCGATAAGAGTCCGACCAGGATGGCTCCACTCATCATCGCGAGAAAGGGATGAAGTTTAAATCTGGCAATCGAGACAACCACCCAGGCAACCGACAGAAACAAGACCCATATGGGAAAATAATCGGAGGATTGGGCTGTGGCGATAACTTCCATAAGAATAAGTTTTTGAAAAGGAGATGATTTTACAGGAAGTTGAGCAAGGAGAAATTTTGTTTCCTTTGGTATTCTTTTGCAAAGCCTATCGGTATGGAGGGGAACAGGATTGCAGATAAGTAATCAACCCCCTATATCTCTATATTCACACTATTTATTTATGCCTACTTCAACCATTGCCTACACCAAAACCGACGAGGCCCCCGCCCTTGCCACCTATTCGTTATTGCCTATTTTAAGGGCATTCAGTGCCAGTTCAGGTATTGAGTATGAGCTCAAGGATATTTCCCTGGCAGCCCGAATACTCGCCCACTTCCCCGACTATCTAGCACCAGAGCAGCAAGTAACGGATGCCCTGGCAGAGTTGGGGAAACTGGCCACCCAACCCGAGGCCAATATCGTTAAACTTCCCAATATTAGTGCATCCATTCCCCAATTACAGGATGCAATCAAAGAACTTCAAAGCAAGGGATTCTCGATCCCTGATTTCCCTTCTGACCCACAAAGTGAAGAAGAAAAAATTGTCCGTAATTCCTACGCTAAAGTTCTGGGTTCAGCAGTCAATCCCGTCTTGCGCGAGGGAAACTCGGACCGACGGGTCGCTAAACCGGTTAAGGAATATGCCCAGAAAAACCCCCACTCGATGGGTGCCTGGAAGAGTGAATCCAAGTCCCATGTTGCGAATATGCAATCAGGAGATTTTTACGGTAGTGAACAGTCAGTAATCATTGAACGAGAACAGTCCGTATCCATAGAATTTACCGATAAATCCGGAAATAAAACCGTGCTAAAAGAAAATTTGGCTTTACTACAAGGGGAAGTGATCGACGCCTCGGTCATGAGTCGATCTGCTCTCCAGACCTTCCTCTCAGAGCAACTTGAGGATGCATTGAATCAGGATGTTCTCTTTTCCCTGCACATGAAAGCCACCATGATGAAAGTTTCCGACCCCATCATCTTTGGACATTGCGTGGAAGCTTACCTCGGAGACTTACTCGACGATCATGGAGAAGCCTTACAAGAGGCAGGTTTCAATCCCAATAATGGGCTCTCTGATTTCTACCGGGTAATCGATACCTTGGATCCTCAGAAGCAGACAGCTGTAAATGCAAGCCTTGCACAAATCGTCGCTACACGCCCATCCTTGGCCATGGTCAACTCCGACAAGGGAATCACCAACTTGCATGTTCCCAGTGATGTAATCATTGATGCTTCCATGCCCGCCATGATCCGCACATCCGGTCAGATGTGGGGACCCGACGGGAACCCTAAAGATACCAAAGCGGTCATCCCTGACCGCAACTACGCAGGCGTCTACCAGGCAACCATTGATTTTTGCAAGGAAAACGGTGCTTTCGATGTAACCACCATGGGCAATGTTGCCAATGTGGGACTGATGGCCAAAAAGGCCGAGGAGTATGGATCGCATGACAAAACTTTCGAAATTGAAAATGCAGGAACCGTCAGGGTGGTCGATCCATCTGGCCATGCCCTCCTTTCCCATGATGTGGAAGCCGGTGATATCTGGCGGATGTGCCAGACCAAAAAGGTATCTATTATTGACTGGGTGAAATTGGCCGTAAACAGGGCCCGTCTAAGCGGAAGTACCGTTATCTTTTGGCTTGATGAAAATCGGGCACACGATGCCAACCTGATCAAGTATGTTGATGCCAAGTTGACCACTTTAGATACTGATGGATTGGATATTCAAACCCTCGCCCCCATTGAGGCGACCCGAGTCACCTGCCAACGGTGTAAAGATGGACTCGATACCATCTCCGCCACGGGTAATGTTTTGCGGGACTACCTTACCGACCTGTTCCCCATCCTCGAGCTTGGCACAAGTGCCAAAATGCTTTCAATCGTTCCCTTACTTGCAGGTGGTGGGCTTTTTGAAACCGGAGCTGGTGGCTCGGCCCCCAAACATGTTCAACAATTTGTCGAAGAAGGACATTTACGATGGGATTCCCTCGGAGAATTTTTGGCGATTGCGGTGTCTTTGGAACATCTTGCTAATAAAACTGGTAATGCTAAAGCCCAAACCTTGGCAGACACGCTCAACTCTGCGATTGGCAGATTTTTGGATGAGAACAAATCACCATCCCGAAAAGTGAACGAAATCGACAATCGGGGTAGTCATTTTTATCTCACTCTCTTTTGGGCCGAAGCTCTTGCAGAACAAGGTGAAGACATAGTTCTTCAATCCCAATTTTCAGGATTTGCCCAGACTCTTCGTTCGCAGGAAGAAAAGATCGTTCTGGAATTACTCGAGTCCCAGGGAAAGCCCATGGAATTGGATGGTTATTTTCTACCAAGTGAAGAAAAAGCCTCCGCCGCCATGCGTCCAAGTACGACCTTCAACAAAGTGTTGATGACTCTTATTTAATCAACTAANCTTTTAAGTCNTTTAAAATTTTATTTCTTTAAAATTCATATAGAACTTAATCAATTACCGATTAAAAAATTAAAGTTCCNTNNTAGTCTGTCGACTCTNAGGAAATGGANTCCTTTAATTTCGATAANCTTTCTACATCTGTAAATGCNCAACTTAATCAGGGTATCCAATCTGCCAGGAAAATAAANTCTCATCTTCAAACGGGCAANCGGGTCAATGAAGCAANGGANGATGCNGCCGCGTTTTCTGTAANTTCAAANATAAATTCTGAATTTAAGCAAAAGACGCAAAGAGTTCAAAATTTACAAAANTCGCTTTCTTTTTTNCAGGTGCAGGATGGGGCATTANAGTCAGCAGGTAAATTAATTATGAGGATGGGAGAACTGAAAACGATGTTTGAAGCTCCCACATTCAANGCTTCTGACAAAGCTGCTTACGATGAAGAGTTCAAAGAATTACAGTCTCAACTCAAAAACATTAGAGATAGAAAATTCAACGGGGTAGAATTGTTTACAAAAGAAAGTGAAAATCCATTATTGGACAAATCACAAAATCCTCTAAATTTGTCTGCTCCTGCCAGTTCCTCGGGCGATATTATTACCTTAAACAGATCAGACTTTGTTGGCAGTCTCAAGATTGTAAAACCCTTTGAACAGGAAAGTGCTTTGGTGCAAGCCAATGGTTCTGCTGACGAATATAAATTGTCAATTGATTTAAAATATCATTCAGGGAAATTAACTTGGTGGCAATGGCCATACAGTGCTTCGGATTATTTTAAGGCTAATCATGGCTCAGAAACTATTCATGAAGCCACTTACGGGAGAGCAGGAAGTACTGTGACCCTAAATGATGGTAGAATATTTAACCCTGAACCCGGTTCAAATCATGATGGGTATAGTGGTTTCCCAAACTCTGCATGGCTAAACGATCCCGACCGCTTTGAGAAAAACCAAGATATTATTCCTTTTGGGCAGGGAACTAACAGGTCAAAAACGATTGATTTAATTGTCAACGAAAGCGGGCGAACTGGCTCTACCGGATGGCATATGGAGTATAACATTGAATATGATCCATTTACATTGGATCTCCTTGATGACAATATTTCATATTCTTTAGCAGAATTTGATGTAGAAGATTTTGACGAATGTATTACCAATCTCGCGGGTGCCCGGGCAGAAAACGGGGCAACTCAACAGAGGATTACCGGAGAAATCTCCGAGTTAAACTCAAACATGGTTAGCATAGAGGGACACAGAGAAAGAAGTGAAGGCTTGGACATTGCCCGTGCAGTCGGTGAACTAAACGCTGTACGCACAAGACTCACTATTAATTCCAATCTCATGAAATCAGCCCAGGAGATGGAAAATAAGCTCTACACTGATTTTCTGTAGTAGTTCTTTTCGGGAAAGGTTTGGCTTGCACCCCAGTCTTTTGAAAAGGCTATCGTTATTCATGAGTAGGTTATTTGTTTGCTTCATTTCTCCCATTTTCCTTTGGGCAAATTCTCTTTCTTCCCAAAAGCCCAATATTCTCTTCATACTGGTCGATGATATGGGTGCCCGGGATCTCAGTAATGAGAGATCCACTTTTTACGAAAGCCCAAATATCGACCGTATCGCAAGGGAGGGAATGAAGTTCACCCGAGGCTATGCCACCTGTCAGGTGTGTAGTCCCTCCCGTGCAAGTATCCTTACCGGGAAATATCCCACCAATCATGGAATCACCACCTGGATTGGGGATTCTGCCGGCGAGGCATGGAATAAACGGGGAAGAAATGACAGTCATTTACCTCCGGAATATGAGCGGAATTTAAGAGCTTCCGAAATCACCCTAGCGGAAGCGATGAAAGAGGCAGGATATAAAACTTTCTTTGCCGGCAAGTGGCACCTGGGCTCGGAAGGTTCGTGGCCAACCGATCATGGTTTTGATATTAACAAGGGTGGCTGGGATGTGGGCGGACCACGTGGCGGATTCTTTTCACCCTATATTAATCCCAACCTGGAATCCGGTCCAGATGGTGAATCCCTCACCCTCCGTCTCGGGCAGGAAACCGCTGACTTCATCGAGGCCCATAAGGATCAACCCTTTCTTGCCTATCTTTCTTTTTATACCGTCCATGCGCCCATTCAGACAACCCAGGCACTCTGGCAGAAATATCGCGAAAAGGCTGAGAAAATGGGCCTTACCAAAAACAAGGAACGCTTCCTCTTTGACCGCCGACTCAATGTCCGTCAGGTACAGGACTGCCCGATCTATGCCGGCATGATCGAACAACTCGATCAATCTGTCGGAATTGTACTCGCGAAGCTTGACGAGCTAGGCTTGGACGACAATACCATCGTCTGTTTTACTTCCGATAATGGAGGCGTCTCCTCCGGAGATGCCTATGCCACCTCCAACCTGCCGCTCCGTGGAGGCAAGGGACGCCAATGGGAAGGTGGCATTCGTGAACCTTACTATATTAAAGCCCCTAGAACCACCAAAGGTGGTTCAATAAACACTACCCCAGTCAATGGAATCGACTGGTATCCCACCCTGCTCGAACTCTGCGGGATTGATATTCCCAAAAAACAAAAAGTGGACGGTGTCAGCCTGGTTCCATTACTCGAGGGCAAAACCATTCAGGATCGTCCGCTCTATTGGCACTACCCCCATTATGGAAACCAAGGAGGCGAACCTAGTTCCATCATTATGGAAGGTGACTGGAAACTGATCCATTATCACGAGGATGGACAGGATGAATTATATCACCTCGGCAAGGACATCGGGGAACAGGATGATCTCATTGCAAAAGAGAAAAAAAGGGGCCAGCAAATGCGAAAGAAATTGGATGCGTGGCTAAAGCAGACAAATGCCAAGTTTCCCAAGCCTGACCCTAAATTTGACTCAGCCAAAAGAGAAGCCCGCTGGAAAAATATTGAATCTTCCGGAAAGCAAGGATTGGAAAAACGCCACGCCTCCTTTCTCGACCCCAACTACAAGCCAAATAAGGACTGGTGGGGAAGCTCGGTGGATTAATTTTCTTAAAAAAATTAATTAAAGCTATTAGATCGCCACGGGCTTTTAGCCCTCACGAAGACAACACCCTTTGTCATTGCGAGGAGGGAACGGAGTGACTGAGGCGGCAATCCATCGTGTCTCCAAATACATATTCGATTTGTCTCTTCGCCTAACGCTTTACACTAGATCATCACGACCATTGGGCTGGCTATCTCAAAGTGGGGATGTGCAGGTTTCTGTTTGTTTAGTCAGGATAAGTGGATCACCACGGCCTCAAGGAAAGAGCCCAAAAGCGCAAACTATCGAATTCTAAAAAATACTATCCATTAATATTTTTCATATTTAGAGCATTTTAATTTGACCCTACTTTAGCCAAAAGAGTATATTTTAAGTGGATTTAGTATGGATTTACACAGACAAAAACGATTGTTCTTTGCATTCTTGTTATTTTTTACGACTGGAATGCAGGCAACCGTGAATCTAAATAACGGATTGGTGGGGCACTGGAAATTTGATGAATTATCCGGTACCACCGCATCTGATTCATCCGGCAATAGTTACGATGCGGTTCTCTTTAACGCAGGAGATGGTAGCAACAACTGGAATAACGGTAAGGTAAACGGCTCCATCTACTTGGATGGTACCAATGATTATTTGGCCATCCAAGATTTGCACTATAATCAGGCGGGGCAAATACCAGCAGTCTCCATCTCCGCCTGGATCAAAACAAGTAAAGCAAATCAGGGAATGATTATCAGCTATGATCGCTCCGAACACTGGAGATTTTCTGTGGGCGGTGATAATGATAACGGGAAATTATTTCTCGCCACCACGGACTTAAGAGGTTCCGAAACTGGTACAGTAGATACATACAGCAACAATACAGTACACAACAACCAGTGGAGACATGTCTTGGTAACCTATGATTCTTCGTCATCTCTCAAAAAGTTTTATATAGATGGATCTCTCGATCGATCCGTTTCAGCACATGGAAATCGAAACTTAGGAAGCGGAACACAAAGATATGGAATTATCGGAACAAATTGTGAAGATATTAATTTTAATCAAATGCAAGAAGGTGATCGAACTTCTTATAATTTTCAAGGTTACTTGGACGATCTCCGCTTATACGACCGTGCCCTTAATACTTCAGAAATTGCCCATCTTTACAACAATGCCATTACCGATACAGATTCAGACGGCTTATTCGACGCGGAAGAGGAAAGTCTGGGAACTAATGCAAACTCCACCGATTCCGACAGCGATGGACTTACCGATTATGAGGAGGTCGTTGGCGTTCATACTTATGAAAAAATTGGACCGACTGAACGAACCTGGCACGCAGCTAAAACAAATGCAGAAAGTCTCGGCGGATATCTTGCCACAATCACTTCCTCTTCCGAACAATCCACTGTTCAAGCCCTTATTAGTTCTGGAGAGCTAACTTGGCTAGGTGCTTCCGACCATGAAAATGAGGGCACGTGGAAATGGGTCACTGGTGAACTTGTGCCTACTTCGGCCAACGGTCTTTCAGGTTACAAAAACTGGAACACGGGTGAGCCAAACAACAACAAAGGTATTCAGGATTATATGCACATTTATTCAAATAGTAACTTTGGGAAATGGGATGATGCTGGGCTCTCTACTGATACCATGGCTTACTACATTTTAGAAAAGGTTTTAATCACCGATCCGAATGACTCGGACACCGATAATGACGGGTTTTCGGATAGTTTGGAAAATGATGTGGGGAGTGATCCCAATGATGCAGCTTCCACCCCCATGCAAGTTGGATTACAGGCGTACTACCCTTTTGAAGGCAATGCCAGTGATACTAGCGGGAATAACCGGCATGGTACAATCTTCGGGGCAACCAATGGAACCGACCGTTTCAATCAGCCCAACAAGACACTCTCTTTTGATGGAATTGATGATTATGTTTCACTTGGCGATATCTTAGACC
>NHCX01000077.1 GCA_002168015.1 Verrucomicrobia bacterium TMED44 | reverse complement strand
TCCAAACTCAGAATTAGGCACATCACTCGACCTAATATTTGCTACACTTACAGAAGGAGAATTATTTAATGCCCTCGANCANGCTATCAGNTACACNATNGATCTNAAAAACAATGGTTCTTATGGNGACNCCAAAANNGCAAATCAAGTTATTGATGATAACTTAGACGCAATAATTACTTCATGTATTAAAAGAAGCATAGCTTTGAATTTAGACACTGAAGCCACCCTACAGGATATATCTACAAGAATTATTGAGAATTTTGTGCTTAATGACAAAGCTATTATTAATTGGAAAGATTCTGCTGCAGAATGGATTGAAAAACTATCAAAGACTTTCATCAAATCTGCCCTTGATTCAAACCTTNCTCTAGCTGAAACAGAATTATTTGATATCGGTAGTAAAGCTTTTACTGGTTCTGTACTTTCTCTCTACAATCTTAATCAGGATGNAAAATTTAATGAAATTCAGTTATATCCNGGAATTGAACCCGTGTCCAACCAACCTAGTTTAGCTAACGAGACTATGCTTTTCGGTGGGGAAAATGAAGGGTATTACAAATTTGATCCGATTAAAACCAAGATCATTTCCTCTACCGCCGCCGGACTCATTTATGTAGCAACCGAAAAGGCAATTATTGCTTCAATTGCAAACCCTGAAGATTATGACCAAGTCATCGTAAATACCATAAATTCAATCAATCAGACATATTTTGATTTCGTAAACAAACTTAATGGAGACCATTCCTTATTTATTTATGAATCAAGCAAATCAATTGCCATGGGTATTGCTTCTTCGTCTTTAAAANCAGTGTTTGACTACGGCAANCAAAGCCAAAAATTGTCTACAGAAAACTTTATTGAAAACATCACTTCCCACATCGCTACCTCATCTATAACCAATTCACTTAATTCAACTGAAATCTTAATTCCGGATCTTGCTGAATCAATTGCAAATGGAGTTGCACTCGGAACACAAATTACAACCATTNTGAATAATGAAAGTGCTTACAATGNTTCCTTACAAGGCTTAAATCGAGATACATTTGCAATGCACTCCTCAAAAGGTGTAGCACAGGGAACTATAAAAGCTACATCTTTAAATATTGACCAATTTGTGGCCAACTCAGGCAAAAAAGCGGATTCTTTTGTCAGCGAAGTCGCAAGTCATAGCGCAAAAGGCTCAGTATATGGAAATACTACCATAGGAATTTACAATAAACCACCCAAAGAGTTACTTTCGATTATTAATCTAAGTGCCCAAGGTGCAGCAGAAGGTTCTACAAATGTATTGGAACTCAATAATGTTGATAAATCTCAGGAAGCAACTGAAGATGTTGTGGTTCAAGTAGCTAGAGCATCAGCTCATGGATCATCTCTTGCTGCTTCATTTGGTATGTCTGCTCTAGACGAAGCCAAACCAGATAAACTTTCGTACGATAGAAAAACTATTGCTGCCGTAGAATCAGCATCCTACGGTTCGGCTTANGGTGCAATAATAGGCTCAATAAATAATGGAACACCTGATACAGTCGTAATTAAACAAGCATCCAAGCAGGGATCAACTGAAGGTGCTCTAATTGGAGCTGGGCTAGGAACAAGGCATGATGAAGACTTTTTTAACGCTGAAGATAAATCCTACATAGATGCAGAACTTAACTCGAAAAAGAACATCATTAAAGTTGTTGCCGATTCATCCAGCAACGCAGCTAATTCAGCAAATACTTCACGAGCAACAAAGACTATAAAATCAAATTCCAAGAATATGATTATGCTCATGAGGAAATTTAATATTAGCCCTAGAACNACAAACCCCTCTCGNATCTTTCAAAAAAATAAATCCAGCATCAACTTTGACTCNGATTTTCCACTTAAGGACAAATTTAGAGCGGCATCTCCTATATAAAAATTCATAATGTCAGACACAGGAAAATCAACTATTGGATTGATCGGTCTCGCGGTTATGGGCCANAANCTAGCTCTTAACATTGCGGACCACGGGTATAGAATTTCGGTTTATAACAGAACATTTGAAAAAACTTCTGCTTTCTTACAATCAAATTCTAATNTAACAAACTTAGACGGATTTCGTGAACTCAAAGATTTTGTTAATTCTTTAAAGTCTCCAAGAAAGATCATCATTATGGTACAGGCAGGACGGGCAACAGATGCTGTTGTCGACTCTCTGATACCCATGCTAAATAAAGGAGATATTATCATAGATGGGGGGAATGCCAAGTGGACAGATACCATNGATAGAGAAAATAGGGTCAATAGCAAAGGATTACTTTTTGTTGGTTCTGGTGTCAGTGGAGGAGAAGAAGGTGCACGATTTGGTCCATCACTTATGCCTGGTTGCTCAAAAGAAGCTTGGTCTGAAATAAAAGATGTTTGGTACGCAATCTCAGCAAAAGTAGACGATAAAACCGGTAAACCCATTACTGGTGCTTCCCCTGGATCACCAGTTAAAANTGGTACTCCATGTACTTCATACATAAGCACAGACGGATCGGGACATTATGTTAAGATGGTTCACAACGGCATTGAATATGGAGATATGCAAATGATATGTGAAGCATACCATATTCTATCAGAAGTAGGNNGGATGAACCCTTATGAAATAGGAGAGATCTTCGAAGAATGGAATCAGGGGATTCTTGACTCCTTCTTAATCGAAATAACAGCTGATATTCTTAAACAAACAGATGCATCAACAGGTAAACCTTTCGTAGATATTGTACTTGATGCAGCAGGACAAAAAGGAACAGGAAAATGGACCTCGGTCAATGCACTAGATATGGGCGTTCCTGCTCCTACAGTAGCAGAAGCTGTTTTTGCCAGATGTTTAAGCGCAGTCAAAGAAGAACGTACACAAGCCTCTAAAATTTTGACCTCCACCAAAACCAATATCTACAACGACAGTCGAGAAGAACTTGTCGAGTCAGTTCGAGACGCTCTCTATTGTTCAAAAATTTGTTCATACGCTCAGGGTTTTCAATTGATGAGGATTGCTCAAAGTGAATATAATTGGAAACTAAATTTTGGTGAGATTGCACAGATTTGGAGAGGCGGTTGCATAATAAGGGCTGCTTTTTTACAAAAAATTACTGAGGCTTACGATCGTGATCCAGAATTATCAAATTTACTTTTAGATGAGTATTTCACTGGGTGTATCAATGATTATCAAGACAATTGGCGAAAAGTTATTTGCCTCGCGACCACTTATGGGATTCCGAACCCAACATTTTCTTCCGCATTATCTTATTATGACGGATACCGCTCTGTTCGATTACCGCAAAATTTGCTGCAAGCTCAAAGAGATTATTTTGGTGCCCATTCTTATGAAAGAACTGACTCCGTAAGAGGAAAGTTTTTTCATCTTGATTGGCTTAATCCATCCCGACCTGAAAAACAAGTTTAGCTTAAATAATTCGTTACTTGTAACATAAATATATTTCTCTAACGGAATTGTAATCTTTAATTCTGTCGGCGGAAATCACTACATGATCAAATTCTTCTGCTAATATAAGCTCGGATTTGGCTGTTTCTAAACGTGAAGTAATACTTTGCTCATTATCCGACCCTCTTTGTAGCAATCTGTTTTTGAGCACATCAATATTCTCCGGTTTTAAGAAGATAGATTTGTAAATACCATCGTAATCAGCATTTTCACATATTTCTTTCCTTAAACTTTTAGCACCCTTCACATCTATATTTAATAAAATATTCTTTGAACTTTTTAATAGATTCATTACAGACGATTTCTGGGTTCCATAGAAATTTCCATGAATTATTTCATACTCTAGAAAAGAACCTCTTTCCAATTTTATCTTAAACTCTGCCTCGTCCATGAAATTATAGTCTATACCGTCGACTTCATCGTTACGTGGTGACCTAGTCGTCGTTGTAATAACACGACTCAGGCTGTTCTTAAATTCTTTTAGTAATTTGCTGCAAATCGTAGTTTTCCCTACCCCTGCAGGTCCAGAAATCACCAATATTAAGGCCATTTAGAGAGCAAATGAAAGTAAAAGAGTGGTAAAGCCTAGGGAGAAGATAACTAAAGATAAAATTTCTGTTCTTTTATTTTGAACGCCTAACCATGTAAAAAAGTCCCTAAATCTGTAAGGCCATGCACCAAAGTACAAAGATACGGTTACAACAATATAAATAATAGAAACAAGAAACAAACGACTGGTAGAATCTTGGAGCCAAGCTGCATCTAGAACCTCTCTTGAATAGAATAAGCATAAAATACAAAGTGAACGAACTGCTAAGAAATCTTTGACCAAGGCAAATGATCCGAAATAAATAAATACAGCAACCGCTCCAATAATAATTTTATGATTCCCAAAATCTGCTTCGGAAAGGTTTTTTACATATCGAAAAATAAACCATGCTAACGAAATGGTTAATAATACGACAGACCATTTATTTGACCGAGCAAATGACAACATCTTATTACTAAAGTTATGCCGGGATAACCATACACTGATTCCCAATGTCGTCAGGAGAAGGGATGTAGTAATAGAAATTTGGAATAAAGACATAATAAAATGGTTACACTATCTTACCCTTTAGAATAGTACTACTTACCTCTAAGATTTCAACAGGTAGAATCTTTCCTATCGAATGGGACTCTGCGGGGAAAATTACTTTTCTAAAGCAAGAAGTTCGGCCCATATATTCTCCCCTACCCTTCTTTGCTCGAGACTCTACAAGGACATCCAACTTAGAACTAATCAATTTGATATTAGACTCTAAGGATTGTTTATCTAAAGTTTTCAATAATATTTGATTTCTCTCTTCCTTAATAGATTGCGGGATCTTATCTGGCAGATTGGCCGCCCTAGTTCCTGATCTTTCACTGTATTTGAAAATAAAAGCCATTTCGAACGCTGATTCTTTAAATGCCGATAGTGTTTCCTGAAAGTCAGTTTCACTTTCGCCCGGATATCCAACGATTACATCTGTGCTAAGTCTCATATTTTTATTTTTGGACCGTAGGGACTGCACAATCGAAAGAAATTTCTCTATTGAATAGGGTCTATTCATCGATTTAAGAACTTTGTTAGAACCGCTCTGCATGGGAAGGTGTGCATAATCACAAAGTTTGGGCAATCTCACAAAAGCTTCAATTAGATCGCTTCCAAAAGATGTGGGATGAGGTGAAGTAAATCGTATTCTCTCAATTCCATCTATTTCATGAATTTTTTCTAGCAATTGTACGAAAGGCGACTTTTCATCGATTCTTTTAAATACACCTCTTCCATAAGCATTCACAATTTGACCTAACAATGTTATTTCGCGAACTCCTTTATCTCTCAGTAGTTTAATTTCATCACATATATCATGAATTTCGCGATATCTCTCCTTGCCCCGTGTCTTGGGTACTATACAGAAAGTACAGTTCATGTTACATCCCTGCATGATGGATACAAAAGAGGAAACTTGTTTTTGATCTGAAATCAAATGCTGATTAATTTTATTTTGAGAACCTTTTTCTTCATCTAATGAGATTAGAGGTTGTGTTTCCTTGCTCTGATCCGAGGAAATTCTGTCTAAATACTCAGAAACTCGATGGAACTTTTGCGTTCCAACAATTAAATCCACCCCTTTAACCGAATTTGTTAATTCGGATCCTCGGTTTTGCGCCATACATCCCAAAATCCCAAGAGTGATATTTTTTTGTCCCCTTTTCTGAGAAAGAAGTTGATTGGCTTTGCCTATAGCTTTCAACTCCGCTTTTTCACGAACACTGCAAGTATTAAGCAAGACAATATCCGCAAGTTTTTCATCACTCACTAATGCATAGCCATTTGTTTCAAGATCATGAGCAACCGACTCAGAGTCTCGCTCATTCATTTGACAACCATAGGTTTTTATAAACACCCGTTTCATGTAAGACTTATGTCTAAAGCATTCAGACATACGGTCAATGTATAACAAGGTTTAAAATGTCTTCCAATTTGTCAATAGTCTCACCAGTAGAAGACTTAAAAACAGAACTATGATTGTGACCTTTTGTGTAGAGCAATGTACGGCAACCAATTGTATTTCCGATTTCCAAATCATGTAATGTATCGCCAACTAATAATATTTTGTTTGGCTTACATTCATACTTTCTAACGACTTCTAAACCCACATTCAATTTACCTTCTGCTCTTATATTGTTAGTCCCATTAACAGATGTAAAATACTTCGCTAAATTGTGGTGTAAAATAAAACGATCAACATCTTCTTGCTTGCCAGCAGACAGGATAGACTGCTCTATTCCATGCTGATGGATAGTTTGAAGAACAAATGATGCACCAGGTTGCAACATAGCTTTTTTCCAGTATTTTCGGTATTTAGAAATAAAAGTTGCTGATACAGTATTAAACTCAACACCATCATAAGGTAAAGAAATCAATCGATAGAAAGCTGAAACAGGAAAGCAAAAGTTTTTGCGGTAAAAACAAACATCAACAGAATTCTTTCCATATTCGGACAGTATTTCATTTAAGATGGAAACGCATAAACTAGAATCATCAATAAGCGTACCATTCCAATCCCAAAGGATAAGATCCACATCCATTTTTAGTAATACTTCAAAATAATAAGAAACAAGTAAAGATTATCTTGTGAAAAAAATAAAACGACTTGATTACATCGCTAATGATTACAAAGTAAAAACACAAAAGGTTACCAATGGCAAAACAAACAAAGAGTTCATCAACAAATAAAGGTTCTAACGCTGATCTTGATCTAGCATTTCAAGGTATCAACAAAAAATTTGGTGAAGGAGCACTTATGCGACTTGGCGATGCAACCAAAATGAATGTTTCAGTTATTTCTTCAGGATCGTTGGCTATCGATTTAGCCTTGGGGGCTGGAGGGCTTCCTAGAGGAAGAATTGTAGAAATTTACGGACCAGAGTCATCTGGTAAAACTACCTTTTGTTTAAGTGTAATTGCTGAAGCTCAAAGAAATGGCGGAAACGCCGTATTCGTCGATGTTGAACACGCATTAGACCCTAGATATGCTAAAATAGTCGGTGTAGATCTTGATAATTTAATGGTCTCACAACCCGAAAGTGGAGAAGATGCACTTAACATAACAGAAACCCTCATCCGTTCAGGTGCTATTGATGTTATTGTCCTAGACTCAGTTGCTGCTCTTGTATCTAGGCAGGAACTAGACGGACAAATGGGAGACGCTACAGTTGGCTTACAAGCAAGAATGATGAGTCAAGCAATGAGAAGATTGACTGCGGCCATAGCTAAAACTAATTGTGTGTGTATTTTCACAAATCAGATTCGTGAAAAAATTGGCGTTATGTTTGGCAGTCCAGAAACAACACCTGGTGGTCGGGCACTCAAATTTTTCTGTTCAGTCCGTATGGATATAAGAAGAATAGGGCAAATTAAAGAAGCCAATGGCACTGTTACCGGGTCAAGGACTAGACTTAAAATAGTGAAAAACAAAATAGCACCACCTTTTACTGCATGTGAATTTGATATTATGTATGATGAGGGAATTTCAAGAACAGGATCAATCATAGACTTAGGTATTGAACATCAAATTCTTACGAAGAAAGGTGCCTGGATTTCTTATGAAGGAAATTTAGTAGGACAAGGTAGGGAAGCTGCAAAACAAGCACTTGCTGAAGATGCAAGCTTAATGAAATCTATCACAGAAGCCATAATGGAAAAAGTTGAAGTCACAGTTGGTGCCGTTTTGGCACAAACAAAAGACGAAGATTCGGACTAACATAAAACAATGGGAGACACTATTGTCGCACAAGCGACGCCTTCTGGTGAATCTGCACTAGCACTGATTCGACTAAGCGGTGAATTATGCCTAAAAATTATTAAAGAATCTTGCGGGCTCCCCTACCCTACTCCGAGACATGCATACTACAAAAAATACATATCTGTAAATAATGATACTATCGATCAAGTCGTAGTTACTTATTATGAAGAAAAAAAGTCATTCACCTCAGAAAGATCATTAGAAATTACTTGTCATGGTAATCCGATTATCGTCAGGTCAATAATTGAAGATTTACTGGATAGAGGGTGCAGGATTGCGAAACCAGGAGAATTTACCTTAAAATCCTATCTGAACGGTAAAATCGACCTCATTCAAGCAGAAGCAATCGCGGATCTAATTGGAGCAAAAAGTAAAATAGCAATTGAATTAGCTAATAAAAACCTGAATGGAGAATTATCGGATAAAATTAGTAGGATTCAATCTAAGTGTATTGAACAACAAGCAATAATCGAAGCATTTATAGATTTCCCTGAGGATGATATAGGTTCAGAGCAAACAGAGAATGTAATTAAAGAATTAGAGAAATCAGCAAAAGAAATAAAATCTCTTTTAGATATTTCTGAAAGATGTGACATATTTAATGATATTATAAATGTAGTTTTAGTAGGACCTCCTAATGTGGGAAAGAGTTCTCTTTTTAATTGTATTATTGGAAATGAACGAGCAATTGTAGACAAAGAAGCAGGGACAACGAGAGATTTCATAGAACAAAAGATATACCTGGGGAAAACATACATTAATATGTATGATACCGCGGGGCTTAGAGAAGCAAAAAATAGGATAGAAAATATAGGGATTTCAAAAACAAAAGAACTTATAGAAAATTCAGACTTATTATTACTAGTTCTTGATAACTCATCGCCCTACCCTCGTAGTTTTAACAAGGAAATTAAATCTCTATTGCAAACAAATAATGTAATATTGATTCTAAACAAAACTGACCTTACTACTAAATTAGACTTATCAGACACTCAACTTAACCATTTAGAAAAATGTTATTCAACAATAAAAGATAAAACGTCAATCGATGAAATTATTATAAAAATTTCAACACAACTAAACACCCTTTTTGAGAAGCATAAAGAATTCGGATTATATGTTAACATGAGACAATCAAATTCATTGAAAGCTTCTTATGTATCAATTGATACATGTATAAGTAGGATTACATCAAGAATTGACATTGAGTTTTGTGTTCCTGACTTGAAAAATGTTATCCTAAATCTTGGTGAAATTGTCGGTGTTAAAGACAATGAAGATATGTTAGATCAACTATTTTCTAACTTCTGTATTGGAAAATGAAATATGACTATGATGTAATTGTTTGTGGTGCTGGCCATGCTGGTTGTGAAGCTGCACTTGCATCTTCTAGGCAAGGTGCTAGAACATTAATCCTAACGGGCAACCTTGAAACAATAGCACAAATGAGCTGTAACCCAGCAATTGGAGGTCAGGCTAAAGGACAAATAGTAAGGGAAATTGACGCACTCGGTGGAGAAATGGCTCTCAATACTGATTTTACTGCCATACAATTCAAACTTCTTAATACTTCAAAAGGTCCTGCCGTACAAGCACCTCGTGCCCAGTGTGATAAAAAAGAATATCAAATCAGGATGAAGCACGTATTAGAACAAGCTTCAAATCTTGATATATTTCAATGCTTAGCTAACGGTATCATTGTGGAAAACGGGAAATGTATTGGTGTAAAAACCTCACTTGATCACAATTTCTACGCAAATTCTATAGTTGTTACAACAGGCACTTTCCTCAGAGCACTTATGCATGTTGGTGAAAACAAGAGTGAAGGCGGTCGAATAGGAGATCACGTTTCCAAAGGACTTTCTGCTGACTTTTCGAAATACGGAATACAACTTGGCAGATTTAAGACTGGAACTCCACCAAGAATAATGGGAAGTTCAATTGATTTCTCCAAGACAGAGAAACAGTATGGGGACAAAGATCCGACCCTCTTTGCTTTTTATGATACAAGGGCAGATAGTGAAAAGTTCCACGTGGAACAAAATAGCAGATGGTGCAATAACAAGTCACCGAGTCACCATTGCTTAAATAAGATTCATTGTGAAGTTACTAGAACAACCCAAAAAACTTCCGCTATTATAAGAGAAAATCTACACAGATCACCGCTTTACAAAGGAAATATTACAGGTACTGGTCCACGATACTGTCCTAGTATCGAAGATAAGATTGTTAAGTTTGGAGAAAAAGAAGGTCATCGGATATATCTTGAACCCGAGGGTTTACGGACGGACGAATGGTACATCAATGGATTATCCACAAGTCTACCTTTCGACATTCAAAAAGAAGTTCTTAAATCTATACCCGGTCTCGAAAATGCTAAAATAATTAAGCCTGCTTATGCGGTTGAATATGACTATGCTGTCCCTACACAATTGTCCAATTCATTAGAATCTCAAAAAATTAAATCTCTTTTTTTTGCAGGTCAAATCAATGGATCTTCTGGTTATGAAGAAGCTGCTGCACAAGGTTTAATTGCAGGTGTTAATGCAGCAAATAATGCACTTAAATTAGATCCATTTATCGTTGGTCGTGAAATAGGGTATATTGGAGTGTTAATCGACGACCTTACAACTAAAGGTGTTACTGAACCATATCGTATGTTTACAAGTAGGGCTGAATATCGTCTGTTATTTAATCATGGCAGTTCTGAACTAAGGTATCTGCCTCTTGTCCGAAATACATCTCTTGTAACAGCTTACAGGAGAAGAATGATTGAAAATAAATCAAAAATAATTTATGAATGGGTTGAGAAATTCAATTCGATCAAAACCACATCTAATAAAACTTATGGTGATTTATTACGTATGGGATCTAATTTTAATTTCCCATCCAATTTTAATAATTTAAGCCTAAATGTACAAAACGAAGTCATCTACAGGGTAAAGTATGAGGGATACTTAAAAAGGGAGCTTCTTAGTATTGAGAAGATGAAAGATATTGAAAAAATGGCTATTCCCAGTGATTTTAATTTTGATGGAATCCCAGGTTTACGCACTGAATCCATAGAGAAACTCCGAGAGGTAAGTCCTAGCACAATTGGACAAGCATCTCGTATCCCAGGTGTAAATCCATCTGACCTCAATGTACTCACAGTAATGATTAAGAAACGCAAACGATGATACAAATTGATGACTCGTATCAAATGATACAAAATAAAAAGCTAGAAAGGTCAGAAAGGGTAGGGGAGTGGTGTAAATCCAAGCTCAACCCAGTAAAAAACCAATTCAAACAAAATTTTGTTAATTTAGAAATTGGTTGTGGACATGGTCATTGGCTATCCTCATTTGCGTTAGATTGCGATTCAGAAGTTTTCATTGGTATAGATTTAATTACAAAAAGAGTCGAAAAAGCTAAATCTAAGTGTGATAAGCGCTTTCAACAAAACATTCTTTTTCTTAAAGCAGAAGCCTCCGAGTTCCTTGAATCTTCAAATCTCTCTATTTCAAAAACATTTATAATGTATCCTGACCCTTGGCCTAAATCTAAACATCACAAGAGGCGACTTATTCAAGGTGCTTTTCTAGATTTGCTTGCCTCCAAGACTATCCATAATGGCTTACTTTACTTTATGACAGACCACGAACCCTATTTCAAATGGTCACTTCTTAAAATAGAACAATCTTCTAAGTGGAATATAGTTGACCTTGCGTGGCCCCACAACGCTTTCAGCTATTTTAGCGATCTTTTACCCGAAAGAATGTTTTTTTGTGCTAAAGTAACATAAGTTAATCTTATCCTGTACCGCTTATTTACCTTATTACTGTATGTTCTAGGTTAGTTCATTGTTTATTTGATGTCTTGTAGATTGACCAACTTGAAGAATTTCTTATGAGTGTAGCTAATGTTTCATAAGACCTTCCTCTTAATCTTTACATTTTTCCCATTTCTGCTTCGAGCGGCTGAGGGTGGTGTTAGCTTAACCGCTGAAAAAGCGTTTATGATTGGAGATTTTCCTATAACAAACTCCATGATTACGAGTTGGGTTATTTCCTTGTTTTTAATTTTAGCAATAAGGATTGTCGTCGGTAAAGCCACATTAGTCCCAAATAAAGGTCAACTTTTCATAGAATCTATTGTTGGAGGTTTACGTGATATTGTAGAACCAATCGTTGGAAAAAAATTGTTTTTCCCATCCTTTTGGCTTCTTAGTGGGCTCTTCATTTTCATTCTTACTCAAAATTGGAGCGGTCTTTTACCCGGTGTCGGTACCATTGGTTATTATGACGAACATGGTAACTATTCGCACTTGATAAGACCTGGAAACGCTGATTTGAACATGACGCTTGCACTTGCAGCTGTAGCTAATATCAGCTGGCTTTATTTCATATTTAAATACGAAGGACTTAAAAGTATTTTAATCCATATATTTGGCAACAAAGCAGATAAGAAAGAAGTTGGCATCTATTTTTTTATTGGTCTCATCCCGATTTTTATTGGTGTGGGGCTCATTGAAATTATCTCAATTTTATTTCGTCCCGTTTCCTTAAGCTTTCGTTTGTTTGGAAATGTTTTTGGAGGAGAAAATCTTCTACATAAAATGTTTACTCTAGCACCGGGATTTGAATGGATTCTCCCTGTACCATTTTATTTTCTAGAAGTTTTGATTGGAATGGTACAAGCACTAGTATTTATGCTTCTAATAGCTGTTTTCATCGGGTTGATGTGCAACCATGGAGAAGAACATCACTAATATTTCGGATCGTGACTATGCACTGACAGTAGGCGATCATCATCAAATCAATAAATAACCACTATACATATCATGATCGAAGTACTCGCACAAGCTACAGAACAAGTTTCACAAGCAGCCGCTCAACCTGAGGGAATTTCAGGTAGCATTCAAGGAGGGCTAGGATGTTTAGGTGCCGCCATTGGGGTGGGTATCGTTGGGATGAAAGGAGCCGAAGCTGTGGGACGCAATCCCGATGCTTCAGGTGCAATTTTGGTTCAATCAATTA
>NHCX01000076.1 GCA_002168015.1 Verrucomicrobia bacterium TMED44 | reverse complement strand
AGGTTAGAAATTCTTCATCATCTCCATTCATCATGGGCATTGCGACACCAGAAGCAGCAGCAAGGGGACCCAAAACAAGGGTTGTTTTATCACCGACGCCACCAGTTGAATATTTTTCAATCTTCGGCCGGGAAACATCCATCATTTCAATGACCTCACCGGAAAGCATCATTTCCTCGGTAAAATTGGCAATTTCCTGGGCTGACATACCCTGGAAGAAAGTGGACATGATCCAGGCAGCCTGTTGATACTCTGGCATTTCTTCATCAAGAATGGCGTCCACAATCGTGCGGATTTCTAAGTCCGAATATTCGTTTCCTTCTCGTTTCTTCTCAATTAGGTAAGTGAAGGTAGAAATGGTAGCTTTTTCAGGTTTGGACTTGGGCATAATATAGACTCCTTGTCTTGGGGGTATCGATAGAATCAGTGTAAATATTTTACCTATATTAATCAATTTTAGAAGTCGAGCCTTTTATTTACGCTCATCCTTGACGAAACCCCTGCTTCAAGATGTTTTGGAGGGAATGGAATTTTCCTTTAATCTCATTCAAATGTTTGAAAAAGTAATGGTCGAGGCTTCTGAAAAGCTCGATTTTGTGGATAACTCTTTCGAACCCCAGTTGCGGATTGCAGATCAAAGGTTTGGCGATTTCCAAGCCAACGGGGTGCTTCCGTTTGCCAAACGAAAAGGGTTAAATCCCCGAGAGGTAGCCCAATCACTGGTTGCAATGATCCCCCAAAGTGACTCGTGGGAAACATCCATTGCGGGTCCCGGGTTTATCAATTTCAAGCTAGCACCCGACTTTTTGCTGAACTGGTTACTGAAATTGGGGGACTCCGAGACAGCTAAAAGATTACTTCTTTGTGATTCGCCCAAGAAGATCACTCTGGACTATTCCGGTCCCAACACTGCGAAACAAATGCATGTGGGCCATATTCGCTCCACAATCATCGGGGAATCCATCGCCAGGCTGCTTGAACTTCAGGGACATGCTGTCACCCGGGACAATCATCTGGGAGACTGGGGAACCCAATTCGGGATTTTGCTCTATGCAATAAAGCGTTCGAATGTTTCACTTGATCAACTAGGAAACGAGCCGGTCGCTGAATTGGAAGATTTATACCGTAAGGGAAACACTTGGGTAAGAGAGAATGAACAGGCCATGGATGAAGCTAGGAGCGAACTGGTCAAATTACAGAATGGAGATTCTGAAAACCAAATACTTTGGCAAAAGATCCGAGATCTCAGCCTGCATTCATTTGAGAAAGTCTACGAACTCCTGGGGGTAAGGTTTGATTATTCGCACGGGGAAAGCTTTTACCGCGATCAAGTCGACAACATCTACACATCTTTACAGGAAAATAAGATTTGTGTAGAAGATCAGGGAGCCTTGGTGGTTTTCCACCCGGAACACAAACGTTTTGCCAAGCAGCCCTTCATAATCCGAAAATCAGATGGTGCCAGCAACTACGCCACCACGGATTTGGCAACCATCGCTTTTCGAACAAATGAATGGAAATCCCAACATATCATCTATGTGACCGATGGACGTCAAAGGGATCATTTTGAACAACTTTTTCTTACTACCCGAAAATGGTTTGAACTGGAAAGCCTCGAGATACCAGTTCTTTCCCATGTTTGGTTCGGGACGATTTTAGGAGAGGATAACAAGGCGATTAAGACCAGAGACGGGCAACCAGTTAAACTTATGGATCTGCTCAACGAAGCAATTGAACGCTCCAAAAAGATTGTTCAGGAAAAAAATCCTGATCTGTCTGAGGAGGAAATTAAAAGACGGGCAAGGATCATTGGGTTGGGGGCTGTTCGTTATGCAGATCTTTCTCAGGACCGCACCCTCGACTATGTTTTTTCCTGGGACAAACTACTCGCATTACAGGGAAACACAGCCCCTTACCTGCAATATGCAGTTGCCCGAATTCACAGCATCTTACGAAAACTGCATCAAAAATCATCAGCTGTCCGGAATGCGGAAATTGCCCCCCAAACGGATGCAGAAATTAGCCTTGCCCGAAAGATTTTATTTTTTCCACTCGCCATTGAACAAACCACTAAAGAGCTCAAACCCCACACCCTGTGTGTATATCTTTACGAACTGGCCACTGAATTCAGTTCTTTTTACAATCAGGAAAAAGTAATGGTGGAAGATCAAAAGGTTCAGGATTTAAGATTATTCCTCTGTGCCAAGACCCTAATTATACTCGAGATTGGACTTAATGTACTAGGTATCCAAATCTTGGAAGAAATGTAAAGTATCGAGGTTACTCTCACTAGCCTACTCAATAGGCAAGGAGACTTTGTAAAATTTACTGGTTGTGCCCGGCCAACCATCTGATCGGTAAAGTAAACCATGTAAGTTCTTTTGCTTCGGGTCTCTCCAGTAGGATAATTCCATGGGGATACTGAGGGAATCTTTGCCCCCAGTTACCTGAACCCTTTGCGGGATTTGAAAAATATTTGATAAAACGAACCGGCCATGAGTGAAAAATCGAAAGGCTGGTAATTTGCCTGTGTCTGAATACGGGATTTGTAAGGTCACAAACTCTTTATCGTCCTCTGAAGATTTTGAAACAATAGCCTTCGCATTACTTACCCATTCTCTGGGAGGATCAATAGGTTGTGATTTACGGAATTCTTCAAACCATGGCTTCCATTTGGGATCTGTTCCAGTTTTGGTTTGAACCGGAATGGAAATTTCAAGGTCAAGAAAACTAGGTAAGCAGGTTTTATAACAGGCAAGCCAGGATGATTTGGCGGCGAAGGTTAGAACCTCACCTGCTTTCAAACTCCTATTAACTTTGAAAGTACATATAAATAAAGTTTCGTCCCTGTGCCCATGGGCGAAAACCTGAAACATTTTCACAAGCTGGGGAGGTGAAAAGAGTAAGCCGGTGGATTTGATTCCCTCCGGAAGGTTCCAGTTTAGACTGGGGGGCACCCCCACATCACCTGGAGATTCCCAGTAAGTATGCCAACCTTTTTTCCTTTTTATCCACCAACCTATCTCGATTGTCTTGGCGGTGGGCAAAATATTTTCTTCAACCACAAAACGCATGGAGACCGGACCGCTGGAGACTAAATTACCAGTTAGGCAAAACCCGACCGAAGGAAAAAAGCCGGAAAAATAAAAGATAAAAAGAAATCTTGTATTCAACGGAAAGATTTCCCGCATCCACAGGTGGATTCAGCATTGGGATTCCTTATTTCAAATCCCTTTCCGCTAAGACCATCATCAAAATGGATTTCAGAACCTTTTAAATAATCATAACTTTCNGAACAAACCGCTATATTTAATCCGGAGATTTCGTCACAGTGATCAGTTTCCTGAGGCGAATCGATCGACATCCCGTATTCAAATCCAGAACATCCTCCTGGCTCAATAAANACACGTAGGGATTTTCCACTTTCAGCTCCGGCAAGCATAGAGGACACTTTTTTTTGGGCTGCTTCGGTTAGAGTTATCATATGTTTTAGTATTACCTNTAAACGGATTAAGTCAAACTCATCAAAAAGTAAGCTAAATTTATGCCAAATAGCTTAAAAATTGTAAAAATATAAAAGATTTTCTTGCTGATACTCCATTTATTATTCATTGTTTTGGTACGAGATGAAACACATTTTTAACGAAGTTCACTACGAATTGACCCGCAANATTGCGGAAGGTGGCATGGGGATGGTTTATGAAGCTGTCCAACGCGGCATTGGCGGATTTCGTAAGGTGGTGGCAATCAAATTAATCCGAGAAGAATATTCGGCAATAGATGAATTCAGGAATAATTTTATTGGAGAAGCTAAACTTGTCGCAGACCTTATCCACACAAATATTGTTCAAACTTACCATTTAGGAAAAGCTGGCGAACAATACTTCATGACTATGGAATTTGTCACAGGGTGGAATTTGGAGGAATTCTTAGACCGACATATTGAAACCGATCAATATGTTCCGGCAGATCTAGCCGTCTTCATTATCTCAAGGATTTGTAGAGGTCTTGCTTATGCCCATCGAAAAAAAGATAAACAGGGTCGTCTTCTTGGGATTGTACACCGCGATGTGAATCCCAAAAATATTATGATTGCGAAAGAGGGCGATGTAAAACTCACCGACTTCGGAATCGCGAAAGCGTTGGATCTGATGTACAATCAGGAGGGTGAAGTCATTGCAGGCAAAGACGAATACCTTTCGCCGGAGCAAGCAAGATGTGAGGTCACCGATCATCGGGCTGATTTATTTTGCTGCGGGATCGTGATGTCCGAACTTTTACTCGGATACAACATTTTTGAGGCGGCTCAGCCTGAAAAAACAATCGAAAATATTTTGGAAATGCCCCTTTCCAGCTTTTCTAAAATTCGACCGGACATTGACGATCGTCTAAATCTTATTATGCATACAGCTCTGAAAAGACCCAGGGATGAAAGGTATCAATCTGCAGAAGAAATGCTCACGGAACTGGAGAGCTTTATCTATGGTGAGGGTTATGGTCCTACCAACGAAAAACTGGCGGCTTACATTTATGATGTATTTAGTGACGATGGTGAAAATGCAGCCCTGCGCTGGCACCGGGGAGAAACCAAGTTTTCTCCCGAATAAACCCTAAGACATGGCAATTCAATCCCAAGGTCTCCGTCAAGTACAGAAGCAGACGCAAAGTCTGGTACTTGCCCCGCAACTTCGGCAGTCGCTTAAAATCCTTCAGGTTCCAACCCTGGAATTGCGCTCTGCAATTCTTGAAGAATTGCAAACCAATCCTCTCCTTGAGGAAATAGGTTCCAATGATGAAAGTCTCGACTCTAATGAAGTCGAACCCTCTCCGGACGAAATTCACGATCAGGAATCCGAGGAATTTCCAGAAGGAGTCGAAAAATCAAAGGAAAAGGAATCTTCGGAAGAGGACGACTTTGATATCGATTCCACTGAATCTGAGGATGTGCACGATATGGATTTTTCTGATGAGTTTGCCATCCTTAAGGAAATGCAGGAAGATTTAAAGGAACACTACGAAAGAGAATATGAAGGCGAAGCCCAACTAGGAAACTCGGAAGCTGAAGAGAAAAGAAAGTTTTTCTTTGATTCTTTAGTGGCAGAGACTTCCCTTCAGGAACATTTGATCGATCAGCTGAAACTGGTCGATTGCCGTGACGGGATTCGAAAAAGTGCACAATATATCGTCGGTAGCCTTGATGAAAATGGATTTGTGTCCAATAACCTTTCCGACATGGCTTTGGTTTCCGGCCTTGCTCTGCAAGACCTTCAGGATGCCCTCTCCTTGCTGCAAACCTTTGATCCGGTAGGCATTGCTGCTCTTGATCTACAGGACAGTCTACTTAAGCAAATGGACTTTCGAGGCTGGGAAGATTCTGTGCCATACCAGATTGTCCGCGATCACTTTCAATTGCTGGTCCGGAGGAGAGTGCCTGAATTGGCCAGAAAGCTATCCCAGCCCACAGATGTGATCCACAAATGCCTCCAAAAGATTGCTGAACTCGACCCTGCACCTGGGCGAAAATTTTCGGAAGATCAAAATCAATCGATTGCTCCAGATGCCATTGTTGAAAAAGTCTCCGGCGAATGGATAATTCATCTCAATAATGATTATATCCCGAGGTTGAGAATCAATAAAACCTACAAGGAATTAATCAGTAAAGGAATTCTTAGTGCAAAGGAAAAAGAATATGTTCGCAACCAAATGCGTGCGGGAAAATTCCTGATTAATTCGATCGATCAAAGACAAAATACCATTGAAAGAATCACCCGTAAACTGTTGAACCGGCAGGGAGAATTTTTTGAGCATGGTTCATCCAAACTCCGCCCTATGACCATGGCCGAAGTTGCAGAATCGATCGAAGTGCACGAGACAACCGTTTCCAGGGCTATCGCAAACAAATATCTGCAAACTCCACACGGAACCTTCCCGTTCAAATACTTTTTTACTCCCGGTTATGCCGGTAAAGATGGAGATACCGTATCCAATACCAGTGTGAAAGAAATAATCGGTTCTATCATCGAGAAAGAAAATCCTTCGAAACCGCTGAGTGACCGAAAAATTGTAGATATGTTGGCCGAAAAAGACATCAAACTCGCCCGCCGTACAGTGGCAAAATATCGCGAAGAATTAGGCATTCCACCTACCAATCTTCGTAGACAATACTAAAAGACAGCCCCCTTCTCTCTTCTGTGCAGGAGTCTACCCAGAAAAATTCTCAAGATGTCTCCATTGCATTCGTGGTCGATGCATCCACTTCCCCAGTTCAAATTGGTATACCAGAAGCGAATGGATGGACTGCTATTATCAGGAGTGATGAACAAGCCCTCGAGGGGTTATTTTCGGCGAGCGAAAAAACCATGAAAGAAACGGGTAGGAAAATTTCCGAAATTAACCGCATTTTTTACTGCGAAGGTCCTGGCTCAACCTTGGGTCTTCGGATTGCTGCAGCTTTTGTCAGGACACTCCGCTGGACAAATAAAAAACCCGCCTTTTCAGTATTTTCCTATAATGCCCTTGATCTCGCGTCAGCTTTGGCTCCGGATCGCGAATGCACAATCCAGGCACCGTTTCGAATGGGTTTACGCTTTGTAAGAATCCCCCATGAGGATCCTCAGAAATCAGAAAAAAAGATCATTCCTGAAGAAGAGGCATTCGGGCAATACCCATCCAGTTATCACTTACCTGACATACGTAAACGCTCGAAACCAGTTTCCCCAAAACAAACTCTTACTTACGACCTTTCCAAGATTAACGGACTTGCGGATCTTTTACCCATCTCCAGACCTTGTCCCGAAATTCTTCCTTACAACCCAAAGGCTCCAGTTTTTAAAAAATGGTCTCCTCAGGTTCTTCTCAAGAAAACAGAATCTTCATAACAATGAATGGGATGAGATCATGGGCTGAAATTGACTTGGCCAAATTGGAGAGAAATCTCAGACTTATTCGTAAATCTATCCCTGATCACTTCAAGTATGTTTCAGTGGTAAAAGCAGATGCTTACGGCCATGGTATTTTGCCCACTGCTTCCCGCTTGATGCAAAGTGGAGTGGATCTTTTTGCGGTGGCCAATGTGAAGGAGGCGANTGAAATTAGGGAAATGGGTTCAGGATGGCCTATCCTGGTACTCGGTCCGCTCCTCCAAGAGGAAGACGAAGCAGTAATAGAACTTGATTTGATTCCATCCATATCCTCTATCGAAGAAATTCATAGGTTTTGTAAAGTTAGCAGGTACTCGAAAAAGAAGATTAAAGCCCATCTGAAAGTAGATACGGGTATGGGAAGAATGGGCACTTGGTGGGAAAAAGCTGAGGAAATAATTTCTGAGATTTATAAGTCTCCTGAAATTGAATTAAAAGGTATTCTGACCCATTTCGCCGAACCCGCAAATGAGGAGTTCAGTCGTGTACAGAGGGAAAGATTTCAGCATGTGATTAAACAAAATCTTCCCAACCCTTTACCCGATGATTTCATGGTGCATGCGGATAACTCTTCCTCCCTAAAAGTTTTGGAAAAAGATTCAGTCTTCAATGCAGTTAGGATCGGATTACTCCAATTTGGAGTAACTCCTCCTCTTCAAAGTGCCCTCGCCCATTTACCTGTGGAACCAGTCCTATCTTTTCACGCAAAGCTTGCCTTGACCAAAAACTTACCCGCCAACACATCCGTAAGTTATGGACGGTTACACACCCTGAATAAACCTTCCCGCATTGGGATTATAAGTGCCGGCTATGGTGATGCGATCCCCTTGCATTGTGGGAATCAAGCATCCGCCTTAATCCGTGGAAGACTTTACCCGATCGTGGGTAGAGTTACCATGGATCAGACTCTGATCGATTTAACTACGGGACCGAATGATTTGGGAAATGGGGAAACTGTCACTTTGATTGGTGAACAAAACCAGCAGGAAATCAGGCTCGAGACCTTGGCTAAACATGGAAAAACCATACCCTGGGAGCTCCTTTGCTCTATAACAAAGCGAGTTCCTAGAATCTACCTTACCAAAAGAGAGTAAAAAAAATCAGGAATCGAAATTCGAATTGATCCCGTCAATAATGGTGGAAAGTTCTTCCAAGCATTTTGCCCGGTTGTCAAAAGCCTGTTGTCCGTCTTCGGGGCATCCGTAGGGAGAAACCCAACCCATTCCTTTTTCCTCATGAACTTTATGAACTTGCTTCATCCAACTCTCAATCTTTTCCACATTTGAGAGCAAACGATTTCCCTCACGAGGAGGATCAAGTGGATCACCGTAAGGAACCCTTTGCACGACTTCCCCGTTTTCATCCTTGGTTTCTTCCCATGCAACTTGAGCAGTTTCACAGGCTTCCCAAAAACGGATTTTAGAAAAATTAACACAACCATCCACAATCACCTGAGCCATCGCTTCAATTTCTGGCATAGCAACCTCCGCAAATGACTCATCAGCCTCAGGCTTGAAATTGACTTCAGCATTAATTAAAATGGCAGCTTTTTCGTCTAATGCCTTGGCCATTGCTTTGACCATGGAATAGTTAATTTGTGCTTGCAAATTTCCCTCCAACATTAAGTCGACAGCATCAAACGGCAGCTCCTCATCTTCTTTGGGCTCTTCTGTTTTTTCATACTCTTGGGTTGATTCGCTCATGAATTCATTAATGTATAAATAAATAGCTTGAATCAATGGGAAACCTCATTTCGACTCTAATATTAAAAATTTTTGCTGTTCTTTCATGACAAATTCTCCCCCTAGAAATAGGTAAAGAAAGATAAAAAAATTAATAATTGCATAAAATATTAATTCTCAGAATGAAGATTGAGAAAACCTTGTCTAAAAATCTATCATTTCTACTATTATTTTATTTACAGTTAGCTATATTTCCATTCGCCTCCTTATGTAACAATTACGAATTGTCATTAACCTATGTGCCCAATGAATTTTCTTTCTGTAATCAAGATCCATTTTTCTCTCCTCAGGATTTCCCTTTTAATTTCTCTTTTCCTTTTTTCAATGGGCATCCTTTCTGCAGATGTATCGTTTAATCGTGATATCCGCCCGATATTGTCCAGTAAATGCTTTTTCTGTCATGGGCCATCGGAAAAATCTCGCAAAGCCAAACTCCGTTTGGATTTGGAAGAGGAAGCATTCAGGGAAAAGAACGGTATTGCTGCATTTGTCGGAAAAAGTATTAACGACAGTGAAGCGTGGCACCGCATTAATTCAGATGATCCCGATGAGGTTATGCCACCGCCTGCATTTAAAAAAGAGCTTACAAAAGCTGAAATTAAAACAATCAGGGCATGGATCGAACAGGGTGCAAAATGGCAAGGTCACTGGGCATTCATTCCGGTGCAAAAAACGGAAGAACCCAAGACTGAACTTCCGCATTGGGCTCGTAACCCAATCGATTCTTTTATCCTTAGAAACCTCAAAGAAAAAGATTTGCACCCATCTCCGGAAGCAGACCCTAGAACTTTACTACGCAGGGTCTACTTCGATATGACTGGCTTACCCCCTACGCCAGAAGAGATAAATAATTTCCTCCTTGATCACTCGCCTAATGCCTATGAAAAAGTGGTCGATCGCCTACTTGCTTCCGAAGCTTACGCGGAACGCATGACCTTGGTATGGATGGATGCATCACGATATGGAGACACCTCCGTTTTTCATGACGACGGTCCCCGAGATATGTGGCCCTGGAGAGACTGGGTTCTGAATGCTTACAAAAATAACATGTCCTTCGATCAATTTTCCATCGAACAATTGGCCGGAGACCTTCTCCCTGAAGCCACCGAAGCCCAAAAAATCGCCTCCGGTTTTAACCGAAACCACGCAACCACAGATGAAGGCGGAGTAATTGCTGAAGAATTTCGAGTGGAATATGTGGTGGATCGCGTCAAAACCACGGGTAATGTTTGGATGGGTCTGACCATGGAGTGTGCCCAATGCCATGATCATAAATATGATCCGATTTCGCAGGAGGAATATTTTCAATTCTACGCATTCTACAATAACAATGCGGATCCTGGCATGCAGACAAGACGTGGAAACACAGCCCCTATGCTCGAAATCGTTTCCCCCGAAAAGAAGAAACAAATCGATGATCTTATTCAAAAACAGAAGGAACTTGCGGCAAAAATGAATACCAGGAAAAAAGACGCAACACCTCAGTTTGCTGAATGGTTGAAGGAAGCAACATCGAACTTGGACGAAAATAATAGTGCATTGGAACCTTCCGGCTTGATTGCCCACCTCCCACTGGATGACTTTACAGATAACAAAACCGTAGACCTGGTTCGAGAAACCAACACCTGCCAACTACAAGGAAACGCCAAAATTGTGGGACAAGCTAAATTTGGAGGAGGAATCAAAATCGAGGGAAATGGCTTTCTTGAAATTAAGGATTTTGGAAATCTCGAACATAACAAATCCTTTAGCTATGGAGCCTGGGTGAAAATCCCCAGAGATAATTTCGGCGGGGCAATCTTTGCCAAAATGGATGAAGGAAACGACTTTCGTGGGTATGACTTATGGATGGAAGGAGGTAAGGTTGGCCTGCATGTAATCAATAAATGGCCCAGTAACGCCCTGAAGGTCGTAAGCAAAGCCAAAGCCCCCATAAAAAAATGGACTCACCTTTTTATCACTTTCAATGGTAATGCAAAAGTTAGCGGAGTGGAAATCTACATCGACGGTAAAAAACAGCAAAAAGCAACCCAGCAGGATTCTCTTAGCCAAACAATCATTACAGATAAACCATTACGCTTAGGCAGAAGATTCAATACCGCCCAGACAAACGGAGCAGAAATCGACGATGTTCGATTTTATTCGCGGGCACTCACCCAGCAGGAAGTACAAGTTCTCTCTGAATCAGATCCTATTTCTCCAATCCTTGCCATTGAGGAAAACAACCGCACCAAGGCACAGAAGGAAGTCCTGGTTACTCATTATTTCGAATCAAAAGACCAACCTTACCAACAAATTTACAAACTGAAAAAGAATACAGATAAATCCTTGGCTGATTTGCGGAGTAAAAAACTAACCTCCATGATTATGGGTGATAATCCTCCCAATAAAATGCGTAAAACTTACTTGCTGATGCGAGGACAATACGCTTCACCGGATAAATCCAAAGAAATTAAGCCCAACACTCCCGCTTTTCTTCCTCCAATGAAAAAGGGTCTTCCTAAAAATAGGCTTGGGTTGGCCAAGTGGTTACTAAATGAAGAGCATCCCCTGACAGCCCGGGTTACTGTTAATCGGTATTGGCAAACGATTTTTGGGCGGCCCTTGGTTGCCACACCCGGAGATTTTGGTTCCCAAGGCAGCTGGCCTACGCATCCGGATCTTTTATCCTGGTTGGCCAAAGATTTCGTCGATCACGGATGGAATATTAAACGAACAATCAAACAGATGGTGATGAGTTCGACTTACCGCCAGGCCTCCGTGACCAGACTAGAGCATCTTACCAAAGACCCCACAAACCTCTATCATGCCCGTGCCCCCAGATTCCGTCTAATGGGTGAGTTTGTGCGCGACAATGCCTTGGCTGTAAGCGGCTTACTGAACCGTGAATTTGGAGGATCAGGCGTTAAACCCTACCAACCCGCAGGCCTCTGGGTGGAAGTTTCACTGAGTGGCAACCGCAGGTTTGTACGCGATAAGGGGGAGCAATTATATCGCAGAAGCTTGTATACCTACTGGAAACGGTCCGCTCCCCACCCCGGTCTGATGGCTTTTGACACCCCGACCCGTGAAACCTGTACTTTGCAAAGACAACGAACCAATACTCCCATGCAGGCTCTTGTCACGCTTAATGACGAACAATTCGTCGAGGCATCCCGCGCCTTTGCCCAACGAATCCTGAAAAGCTCGGCCAAAACTTTCCACGATCGCGTGAACTGGGCTTTTGAACTGGCCACAGGTCATCCTGCCGACAACTTGCGAAAAGAAGTTCTCGAAGATGCCTACAAATACCAGAAAGAAAAATTTGCGGCCGAACCCAACCGTGCGGAAGAATTACTTAAGATTGGAGAAGCACCCAGAGATGCCAGCATCGATGCCAACGAACATGCATCCTGGACTGTTCTCGCTTCGATGATCCTCAATTTAGATGAAACCTTGAACAGAGAATAAATACGATGAATCCATTCGACTTGTATCAGGCACAGACACGCAGGCAAATGATTGGGCTTGGAGCTCGTGGACTCGGAGCCCTCGGAGTAGCAAGCCTGCTAAACCCATCTCTTCTACAAGCTGCCACCAGCCAAACGAACGACGGATTTTCGGGCACACTTGCTGAGCCCCACTTCAAACCTACGGCCAAAAGGGTGATCTATTTGTTTCTTTCGGGAGGGCCATCTCATATCGATATGTATGATTATCATCCAAAGATGCGTGAGATCCATGGAACTGAACTTCCAGACAGCATTCGTAACGGGCAGCGAATCACGGGCATGACATCCGGGCAAAAGTCCTTTCCTTGCGTTGCTCCCATGTTTGAATTTTCACGGCACGGACAAAATGGTTCCTTGTTCAGTGAAATTATTCCCAACATCGCTTCCTTAGCAGATGACATCACCTTAGTTAAATCGGTTCACACAGAAGCGATTAACCACGACCCAGCCATTACTGCCATTAACACTGGCTCCCAGCAACCAGGTAAACCCTCCATGGGTGCATGGTTAGATTGGGGGATGGGAAGTCCCAACCAAAACCTACCCGGATATGTGGTAATGATTTCAAAGGGCAAAGGAAATGCACAGGCTCTCTACGACCGCCTCTGGGGAAGTGGCTTCCTCCCCTCTAAACATCAGGGGGTTAAGTTCCGCTCAGCGGGGGATCCTGTTCTTTATCTCTCGAACCCCAATGGCATATCCCGGGACATGCGACGCAATATGCTCGATGGAATCGCTAAGATTAATCAGGCCAAAAAAATGGAATCGGGTGATCTGGAAATCGATGCCCGTATTGCCCAGTATGAAATGGCCTACCGTATGCAAACCAGTGTCCCCGAATTGGTAGATCTCAAAAACGAGCCCAAACATGTGCTCGATATGTACGGTAAAGATGCGTTGAGGAAAGGTACTTTTGCCCACAACTGCCTAATCGCCCGCAGACTTTCCGAACGCGGCGTACCCTTTGTTCAACTTTTTCACCGCGGATGGGACCAGCATGGGAATTTGCCCAAACAGATTCGCGGGCAAACTCAGGATATCGACCAAGCCGCCGCTGCCTTGGTCAAGGATTTAAAGCAACGGGGTTTACTCAAGGACACCGTCGTCATTTGCGGAGGCGAATTTGGACGAACCATTTATTCTCAGGGAAAATTAACCAAGGACAACCATGGTCGCGACCACCACGGTCGTTGCTTCTCCATGTGGATGGCAGGAGGAGGATTCAAGGCTGGTTTTGAATACGGCAAGACGGATGATTATGCTTATAACATAGTGGAAAATCCGGTTCATGTGAACGATTTGAATGCGACTGTTTTGCGTGCGCTGGGGATCGACCATGAACGGTTTACTTACAAATACCTAGGCTTAGATCAGCGACTCACAGGAGTTGAGCACCCCAAAATCATTCCCGATCTGCTCGCTTAGAACATTCCTTCCACACCGATCCTATATACAAACCGTTTTTTCTTTGACCCCGAGGTCAAGGATGCCCACAAATTATCCCTGTGATTTCGGTGGTGGATAACAGGCGGGCATTGCTTATAGATTGGTTGCAAAAAGAAACATCTTTTCAGGATGGGGAGCTCAGTGCTGCCTTGGCAGATGCCAGTTTCCGTAGGTATTTCCGCCTTAATCACAACAGTCAATCCTACATTATAATGGATGCACCGCCGGACTTGGAAGCCTCCCTCCCCTTCGTCCAAATTGGAGAATGGATGAAAAAATCCGGAATCAATGTTCCGACAATTTATCACCATGATCTCGATCTTGGCTTTATGGTCCTTTCTGATTTTGGTGACTTCCATTTTCAGGATGCCCTCGAAAATAAAGATCGTGAATCCCTTTATAAACGAGCAACCAAAGAAATTGTAAGTTTCCAGTCCTCCCTCCTAAACTCGGAGGCAAACCTCCCCTCCTTTAATCCACAATGGCAGACCAGGGAACTGGATATCTTTCGGGAATGGTGCCTGCCTGATCTACAGGATACAGAATACAGGGAAATCACTTCCNTACTGGTAGATGCGATAGACAAAATCCCAAAAGCATTCATGCACCGGGATTTTCACTGCAGGAATATACTTCTCTGCCAAGATGATGAATTAGGTGTGATTGATTTTCAGGGAGCCATGCATGGCCCCGTTACCTATGACCTGGTTTCTTTGTTACGCGACTGCTATGTGGATAATGATAAGCAGTGGATTNTACAAGCAGTCCGAAGTTTTCAGCAAAATCTTCAATCTGTGGGTTTACCTTACGCTCAGGTCGAGCCTGATGAGTTCCTTCGCTGGTTTGACTTTGCTGGCTTGCAAAGACACCTCAAATGTGTGGGCATTTTTCATCGCCTAAAAATTCGCGATGGCAAACCAGAGTATATGAATGATGTGCCACGTATTCTCGGATATATCCATCAAGTGCTTGAACGGCACTCCGAGCTGGAAACCATTAAGCAACTGGTCGAACAAGCAACCCTCTTGAAATAATTTTATGAAAGCGATGATATTAGCTGCCGGTTACGGAAAAAGATTACGTCCCTTGACCGATCATACACCCAAACCACTTGTCCCCATCGGAGGAAAGCCCNTGGTTGTTTATCATCTCGAAAAAATTGCCGGTACTGGCATCCGGGATGTGGTTATCAATCTCGGCCATCTCGGTTCGAAAATCCCCGATGCTCTTGGTAATGGCTCCCAGTGGGGTCTGTCCATTGAGTACTCCGATGAGGGACCGGATCCTTTGGAAACAGGCGGGGGAATGGCCAAAGCCCTACCCCTACTTGGACAAGATACTTTCATGCTGATAAATGGAGATGTTTGGTGCGATTTTGATTTCTCTTCTATTCCAAAGACACTAGAACAAAATGACCAAGCAATGCTTTTTTTGGTCAAGCAACCAGGGTGGCGAACAAGAGGTGACTTTACACTTGAGAACACTCGAGTTCGTGACTCGCAGAACCCTACCCTTTTATATTCTGGAATAGCTCTTTACCACCCNACCATTCTGGATGGTGCCAAAGTAGAAAAATTTTCGATTGTTCCCCGATTGAAAAAGGCCATTAATCAAGATCGGGTGGCGGGAAAAATGATGCATGGGGAATGGGATGATGTAGGCACGCCCGAAAGACTGTCAGCCCTTCGTGGTTTACATGGTCAGTAAATCAAAACGGTTTTTTTGAATGTTTTGGAGCGGAACCTTTAACAGGTTGAGCCTCCGGCAAGCCATGTTCATTGATCACAAAAGCGATTACATTCTTTAGGTCCCAATCTGAAAGGTCTTTAGATGTAACAGCCATTACTTTCCCCCACTCATCCTTTGGATGATATCCCCGATCTCCGGATCTGAATTTTCGCATCTGCTCAATAAAATACCAACCTTCCAATTTATTTAAAGCAGGTGATTGGAGCTTCTGGTTACCCTCTGCTCGCTCACCATGACACTGAACGCATCTTTGTTCGTAAAGCTTTTTGCCCTCTGCAAAATCGCCTTGGATTGTTCGAATGGCTGGTTGCGGAACTTGGTTCGCGAACCAATTAGCCAGGTATGCCATCTCAACTTGGTTCTTTACTTTGCGAATTCCCACTCCCATCAAATATTCAGAACGATTATCAGGACGCTGACCACGGACTCCAGCATGAAACTTTTGCAACTGTTCATAAAGATACCAGTACTCCATGCCATCCAAAATTGGACCCCGTTGGGCTTCCTTTGTTCCATGACAAACCAGGCACTCGCTGACCANTGCCATCATTTGTGACTCCAACAGAACAGGTTGCTCCGCTTGGGAAGTCTCATCTTTTTTAACCTCACGATTGAAACAACCCATTACCTGGAATCCCCAGAAAATGAAAAGCATACATATGCATCGTGAAAGAAACATCTTTTTCATTCTAATGCCTGCTAATCTTCGTACAAGCGAATATAATCAATACATCTATTCTTTACGCAAGTCATAGACTGTTGCATCATAAATAATATGCCCGAAATACGGACAGAATCGATCAGCAAAACTTTTCCGGATGGCACCCAAGCTTTGGATTCCGTGAGCTTGGAAGTCAAAGATGGTGAATTATTGGCATTGGTTGGACCATCCGGTTGCGGTAAAACCACATTGCTCAGAATCATTTCTGGGTTAGAATCAGCCACCCGGGGCGATCTTTTTTTTAATGATAGTAAGGTTTCCAATCTTCCTCCCAATCAGCGGGACTTAGGTATGGTTTTCCAAAACTATGCTTTATTTCCACATTTATCGATTCTACGAAATATCTTGCTTGGACTTGAAAACAGTTCTCTTTCCAAAGAAGAAAAAAAACAATCTGTCCAACAAGTGGCCCAAAAAATTGGCCTGACCGGCCTTCTTGATCGAAAACCTGCAGAATTGTCCGGCGGACAAAGACAAAGGGTTGCCCTCGCGAGGTTACTTGTGCGCAACCCTTCCATTCATTTACTGGATGAACCCCTTAGCAATTTGGATGCAAACCTGCGCATGAAAATGCGTGAGGAAATTGCCAGCCTTCATCTCGAACACCAAAAAACTACAATCTTTGTCACCCATGATCAGATTGAAGCGATGACTTTGGGCGAACGTATATGCCTGCTTAATCTTGGAAAGATTGAACAGATAGGAACACCCCAAGAGCTATACCTTAATCCCCAGAACTTGTTTGTGGCTAATTTTTTTGGTATTCCCTCCATAAACCTGCTTGCTGGATCGACCCATTATTCGAAAACAAAGAATAAATACATCTTTACCTTGCAAGATTCATCTCAAGAATTGAATCTCCCATTTGATGTTAAGAAAAATCAAAAAGATTTAGTACTTGGGCTAAGACCGGAGAACATCAAGCCAGATCCAGACTCTTCAAATCAGGATTTCAAAATACAAAGAATTGAATATCTTGGAGATTGCCAAATCATCCACCTTTGCTCAAGAGAGATTACTTTAACCAGTAAGCAAAAGGTTTGTAATTTGAAAGTTGGGCAGAAAACAGGTCTTGCTGTTGATTGGGAAACCGCTCTTTGGTTCAACCGCCAAAGTCATACCCGCATTCAATTGAGCGATAACTGAGAAAGAGCCGTTCTCATTTTGTTGAAAAACAGAGCAAATAAACAAAGAATTGGGATAAATGAAAGAGNGGCGGCCGCCATACCGACCGATTCCGGAGCCCGGTGACTCGAGTCACTTAGTTTAGCAAGGGCCAAGGGAAGTGTTAAATGGGAATCATCAAGTAAGAGCAAAGCAAGTAAGTGCTCCTGCCAACACAATGCAAAATGCAGTAAAAAATAGGTAATTAGACCGGGGCCAAAGAGGGGAAATACAAGAATGAATAATCGAAACGGTCTCAGCCCTTCTATTTGAGAAACTTCCATCAACTCATTGGGTAAATTCTTAAAGCTTTGAGTAAAAAAGACCACCCCCAGCCCACTCGCAATTCCACATAAAATTAAAGAGAAGGAGCTGCCAGTCCACCCCAACCAGTTAAACCATTCAAAAACTGGAACAACCAGAGCCTGCCGAGGAATAAGGATGATCAATACGGCAAGTCCGAGCAGAAGAGATTTTCCCCGAAACGAATATTTCGCTAGGGCAAAGCCCGCCAAGGCAGATACTCCTGTTGCCAAGAAAGACTGACTTGTCGCGATGAAAAAAGACTGCCATAGACTGCCTTCAAAATCCAGATATTTACCCTCCAATAAAAGGCTGTAGGCTTGCCCGTCGAATTCTTCTGGTAACAACTGTTTGGGTTGATAAATTTCCTTATTGGTTTTGAAGGAAGAAAAAAACATCCACCCAAACGGATACGCACTGAGAAGTGCAAAACCCAAAACCAGAACCAAAGAAAAAAAGCGATTCATGATTGTAAGAAAAGGGATCGACTCTTAAGCATCAGAAACAGCAAACCGGCGACGAGAGGAGCCACTAAGAGGCTCATTGCAGCAGCCCCGGGCAAATCAAACCTGCCTGAACCACCGGGAAAGGCTACCTGGTAAACATAAGTGACCAAAAGAAGACCGGCATCCAACATACCTCCTGATCCTCCAAGGAGAGTATATGCTCCGGAAAAGGCGGCCACCCCGTCAACTATAAGAAAAACCGAAACAAAGATTGCAAGGTTGCGTACGCCAGGAATAAGAATCATTCGAAATTTGGCCCCGTTTTTGAATCCTTCCAATTTGGCGAGTTCAAACTGCCAACGGGGAATCGCTTCCAGTCCACACAAAAAAAACAAGCTCACCACTCCCGTCCATCTCCAGACCGCCTGCATCACCAAAGAGGGCATAATGAAATCAGGATCCATCATCCAATTAATCGGGTCAAGACCAAGCGGAATCACCAAGTATTGATTGAGAGCACCTTCTCTGCCATGAAAAAAAAGGTAGAAAAGCTTAGACATGGCACCAGGCAATGCCAGTCCAGGAATGAGCAACATAAAAGTGATAACACCCCGGGCAAATCTTGGAATATCAAAAAGTGCAACTGCCAGTAAAAAACCAAGGGGGACTATACATATTACAGAGCCAACTACATATTTTAAAGAGTTTATGAGTGCTTTTTGAAACTTGGGGTCATTTAGTGTTCTTTCAAAATTATCAAATCCTACATATTGGACCTGATGCTCCACGGAATTCGAAAATCCATGGCTAGAATCCTGTAAGGACAGCTCGAAACCCCAACCCAATGGAACTAGCCAAAACAATATCCATAGAAGTACAAATGGACCGAGTAATGGGTATAGCAAACGGATGCGTTCTTGAGGCATGCCGTGCATCGGATAATTTATAATGAAATCAGCGGTTTCCCCAGGACTGCTTCATTGCTTCCCGGTACTGCGAAAGCGCTTCCTTGGGAGAAAGTGCTCCAAACATAACGGAGCCAAAGTAATTTTCCTGCATCAAGAAAATTGCCTGTGGGCGCCGCGGATCCACCACCACAGGTGGTATTTCATCTGCAAGTTCAACCAATAGTTTGCCCATTGATTGCTTAAAATAAGGATGCTCACCCAAAAGATTCTTATCTTTCCACGAGGGAAGGTAGGCAGGGAAACTGTTACCCTGTAAAAATCTTTCTGCATTTGCTTCTTTATCCTTCATTACGAATTCAAGAAAGTCCCAAGCCAATTGCTTTTGTTTAGTAGCTTTACAAATCATCAGTCCCTGCCCGGCAAAAGTTGCCGTTCGTGGTCCTAACTTTCCTTTTTTATCCCGCCATGTGGGAAGAGGCATCATCCCCCATAACCCTTCCATTCCCGGTGCGAATTGCTGAAAAAGATCAAGACCATACCAATCGGCTCCTGCAACACATAGAACTTCTCCAGTCTCAAGATCACCACTGAAGAACACTGGATCAAAAATAGATCCTCGATCGGGCATAACTGCAACCTGTGCCTGTGACATCTCTGCAAATTCTTGAAGCACTTCCAAGGCAACCTTTTCATCGGGAAGAAAATTACCTTTACTGTCAAAAAGATCAGTTCCTTTCTGCCTGAGCAACACATCAAATAATGTACCATCCAACGCTAAAAATCTTTGCCCCTGAGAAGCCTGTAATTCTTTTCCAATTCTGGTTACATCTTCCCAAGTCTTGAGTTCATCCGGTTTTATGTTGTTTTCTTCAAAAAGATCTTTCCTGTAGTAAAGCATCATCGCACTCAAGGATTGGGGTAACCCCAAAAGTTGATCCTTGTAGGTAAAGACCTCTAAACGCCTTGGATGCAATAATTGATCGAGTTTTGATTTTTTTGCATTGTTGGTAAGATCCAAAAATGGGCTTGGTCCATTGAGAAAAACCCCAAAAAAAGTTTCATCCAATTGCACCATATCTGGAATTCCCTGCTTCGTTCGCAGAGCAACACCGAGCTTGTCTGGCATTTCCCTAAAACCGTAAGCTGTGACCTCTAGCTTAAAATTTTTTTTCTTTTCAACATACAAATCTGCCATCTTTTCGTAGTAGACTTGATCCTGAAAGGAACTTATCCACAACTTCAGAGGGTCGGCATGCAATATGTTACATATTGATAGGGTAAATATTAATGACTTATTTAGCAAAATAATTGTTCGCATATATCATCTATTTATATTCATTAAGTTCTTATTTAGCAAACATTTATGTTGTGTTAGCTTGGAAAAAAAATGTAAACTCTTTAGAGTGCATAAAATTTGATCTTATTAAGTTATACTTCTCATGATAAAATTTATAGATAAAATCCTAAGATTTGTATTAACTAGATCTCTTTGCCTTCCATTATTAAATTCAGTCTTAGTCGCTATTCTTACCCTCCCAACTTTTGGAGATGCAAATAATACAGCCTTTATCGTTGCAGGTGGTGACCTAAACTCCCCTTATTACACCCTGACCTTTGAAGCGAATGGATCAGTCGTCGATTTCGAATCCTATCCTTTACGAAAAGGAAATACTTATATTTTCAAATCTGGTAGTATTTCAGCCTCCCATCCTTTTAACATTGGTGCATCTTATAATGTATCTTCCCCATACTCGACTGGTGGACCTCTTGATCAGAACTCGGCTAACAATAATCAAAGTATTACAGTAACTCTTCCTTCTGACTCCAATGGTACATTAGCTTACTTTTGCACGGTTCACGCTTCAATGGTAAGGACATTTACTTTAAT
Organism: Verrucomicrobia bacterium TMED44; assembly: GCA_002168015.1. GTDB lineage: Bacteria > Verrucomicrobiota > Verrucomicrobiia > Opitutales > Seribacteraceae > Seribacter. Next base: position 409 of record NHCX01000076.1, on the reverse strand, counting down.
CGAAGCCAACTCTGTTGGCCAAAATAATACAAATTTTTTACCCGTATACGATTTAAACACCACTCATTTACATGCCCTAACTTCAACCCAAGGATTTGTTGTGGAAGGAAATTACTCGGTTGTTCGAGAGATGAATGCGACGAACAACCTCGAAATTCGAATCCGTCCCATGGTTTTATCGCAAGGTAATTGGCAGTTTTTAGGTCAAAATCAATTTTATAACAGTAACCAAAACATCCAATCAATGCAGGATGTGGACACCTACCTGCAATCCCAGAATCTTCATCCTGTAAATGGAGGAAGTTCGGGCAGCAGTACCGTTTATGTAGCGGAAACTGGAGGTGGAGCGTGGGAAACCGACTTGAATGTCACCACCTTCCCCGGCAGCCACTCGAGCAATCAGGTGGAC
>NHCX01000075.1 GCA_002168015.1 Verrucomicrobia bacterium TMED44 | reverse complement strand
CACCACCTAATTGAGGTGATGTATCTCCTACTAAATCTGTTGATATGCCTGTTAAATTAGCACCATTAATTGCTGGTAATGTACCAGTCAAATTCGCTGCTGGAATTGCTCCTGTTCCTGTAATGTCATTACCATTTAGGTCTAAGTTACCACCTAATTGAGGTGTTGTATCTTCTACAACATTAGATATTTCTGTACCACTAGCTGTGGCGTCTAACCAAGCAGAGCCAGTATAAACTTTCATTTTGTTTGTTGTTGTATTGAAATACAAGTCACCAGCAGTTAATGCGTCACCGTCATTATCTACTGTAGGGTCAGAAGCTTTAGCTCCTAAGTATGTGTCATCAAAGTTATCTGCTGCTGCCTCAGCTGCTGCTTGAGCTGTTTGAGCTGCGGTCGCAGAAGTTGCTGCATTGGTCTCAGATGTACCAGCATTTGTAGCAGAAGTCGCTGCGTTGGTCTCTGATGTGCCAGCATTGGTCGCAGAAGTAGAAGCCGCAGACGCACTAGACGCCGCATTGGTTTCACTTGTGGACGCCGCACTAGCTGAGCTAGCCGCTGCCGTAGCAGAAGACGCTGCGTTAGTCGCAGATGTCCCAGCGTTGGTCTCAGACGTACCAGCGTTTGTTTCGGATGTACTAGCGTTGCTAGCAGATGTAGCCGCAGCTGAAGCCGAAGCCGCTGCGTTTGTAGCATTAGTAGCTACGGATGATTCGGAAGACGCTGCGTTAGTTGCAGAAGTCGCTGCTGCACTTGCCGAGTTAGCCGCCGCTGTAGCAGACGTGCCAGCTTGGGTTGCACTTGTTCCAGCGTTAGTCTCAGATGTCCCTGACGCTGTTTCACTAGCTGCCGCCGCTGTCGCACTGGTTGCCGCTGCTGTAGCAGAAGAAGCCGCATTGGTTTCACTAGTAGAAGCGTTGGTCGCACTAGTAGAAGCGTTGGTCGCACTAGTTGCAGCATTAGTTGCCTGTGTTGTAGCCTGAGCTAACTGAGAGGACATAGCTGTTTCTGACCAGTTCTTAGTAGCTGCGTCTTGAGCTGATGTTGGGTCAGCAATGTTAGTCAAACGTTTGTTTTGACCATCCCATTGAAAGTTAACGTTAGATAACTTAATTACGTCACTAGCGTCATCAATAGCCTCTTGAGACATAAAGAACGCTTGGTCACTATCCGTGTCTAAATCTGATTCTGTTAGTACTGAACCTGACGCATAATCTACGAGCTTTGTGCCCTGACTTGTAGTTCTACGGATTTCTATAGCTACGTCAAGAGCGGGTGCAGTAGTAAATGTAATTTGTGTACCAGCCCCATTAAATGTAAACGCAGTAGTAGCGACACCATTTAGCGTAACTGTTACGTCTTCTTGTGCTCTGTAGCTAAAAGGCACTGAATAGGCTGTGGTGTTACCGTTACCTGTGTACCTTACAAAACTGTTTGCCATGTGTTTCCTCTAAAATGATTCTTCTAAGACGGGGACTTTATTAGTCTTCTCTTATAAGTGTTGTTAATCCTTCATCTACTTCTTCTTCTAATTCTAAAATAGTTTTAACTTTACCACCTATTTTAAATTTAAAATGTTCTTTCATGTGGTCTCTTGCGGCTTCATTGTAGTCATTAAGTATTTGCCTTAAGTATGCTCCACCTTCATATTCACCACCCAGTAACCTGTTTTGTCTGTATAGAGTGTTAAACGTAGATGTAGGGTTATCTATTTCATATGCTATAGTTTCGTTTAAAGTTCTATCGTCATATCTATCGTGTATAATATTTTTAGCTACAATTTTCATTCCTTCGTACAGCGAAGTCTTTTCAGGCATTTCTAGCTTTTTATAGAATGAATGGTTTTTACCATCTTCCATAGCAAACGATTCAATTTCATACTTTCTTAACTCTAGGTTTGGTGCTTCTTTTCCCAGTCCTTTAAGTTTATATGAGTCAGCCATCCCGTTATAATTGGATGTAACAGCTGCGTCTAATAACTTACTTTTACCTGATTCACTTAAATTTAATTTGTTACCGCTTCTGTCATACATCAATGCACTTAAACCTCTATCCATAGGGACAGCATGTATAATGTTTCTTGGTGGATATGGGTTATGGAACATGTCTCTCTTAGGAGCAACCATGTCTGCATAGTATGGCTTTTCAAATGCGTTATCTAATAGCTCCTCATTAACATATTTAATTAATTCATATGGAGTACTATCAATCATCTTCTTACGGAACGTATCTATTTCGTACCTAGCTTCTGCTAAGGCTCTGTTTGTAGAACGGTTTAGCGTTACTGCTGGTACTGTTTTAGAAGCTAAATTTGAACCGTACTGTTCTAGCTTTGATACAATACTAGAATCAGGATTCATTAGTATGTTTACTAAATTAGCAAACTCTCTCATATACATTTGATTAGAAATCCTGTGGTTGTAATAAGCTAGTTGTGCTGAGAAAAACTCATTCATCTTAGCTGTAGCAAGAGCCATATCAGCTGAATACATAGGGTCTAACTCTATTTCTTTTACTTTCTTTTGCCACAGTTTTATATCTTGTGCTAATTCTAAATGTGGAGCAAACTGAATATATTTACCAATATTAACTATTTGTTTATCCCCGTTCTCATCTGTAAATCTAAAGGTGTATCTTTTAGATATGTCAGGATGGTCACCACCTGTAAAGTTTTCGTCATCAAAGTAATGATATGCAGCAAGTGTAGTTATTAAACCTAAAGAAGATTGACTGTGAGCTTTAGTACGTATAATAGGGTCTTCTGCTCTCATCATTTTCCACCAGTCACTAACTACCATGTTTAACACTGGTGTTCTTATAGCAAATTCTTTTATTAAATTGTTAGGCGTCTTCATAAAATGAAGTCCTGTTAGATAACGTCCCCATCCCCATTGGTTAGCAAACTTTATAAACCTACCACCTATGTCGTATTGGTTTCTAGTTTGTTCAGGGTAGAATTGATTAGGTTCAAATATCTCTCTTTTTGGATTGTTAGTAAAGTTTGATTCCCTTCCTACATATGTAGGGTCGTATGCTACAGATTTAGTAAGTTCATCTAATGAGCTTATTTCAGACTCATCAAAATCTTTAGTCATTCTAAAGTTACCAAACTCATCTTCGTATTGATAAAAGAGTTCACGGTATTTAGTAGCAAATTCTCCTGTGTCTATTTTAGCTTCAAGCTCAAGTATTTCATCTTCCATCTTTTGTACTTTAGCTTTGTCAACCTTGTCTAAAGATAGTTGATAATTTATTTCCCTTCTTAAATGCCTAATCTGTTGTTCTTCTACTAATGCTTTAGTTACATCTTTAGGTTTCTTACCCCATAACTCAGGATAAAACTTACGCATACGGTGATTTACATGAGCTATTCTATAGGCTCTGTTTACTAAGTTTTTTATAAATGTATCTTCAAAGCCTAATGACTTAAATGCAAAGTTAGAAAACTTAGAGTTTATACTTATATACGGACTTGTTAGTAATTTTTCTAAAGCGTTACCACTAGCTTCACTTTGCTTAACATATTGGTTAGCCATGAATAATCTTGGCTGGTCAAACTTATGTTCAAACTGGTCACCAATAGAACGTTGTAGTTTAAACGCAAGCATAGCGTCTTTTAACGCACTTACGTATACAAACCTGTTTTGCATATTTACATCATTTAACATGCGTAATAATTCAATATCACCAGTTTTACCTAGATGTATAATACCCGCTAAATAATCTTCTAATCTCATGTGTGATGTTTTTATACCAGCACTTGACATGTTAATTATATGAGTAGATATATCTAATAGCAGACTTCCTGTAACTACTTCGTTTAAAGCTTGACCAAAAGTAACTTGGTTTTTATTTGCTCTAATATTTGCGTCATCTATAAGCTGCTGTAGCTTATAAGGGTTGTTCATGTGTTCACCCATCTTAGCAAGTGTTTCTATACGTTGCTCTACTGACATATCTGCAAAGCCACGTTTAAAAGCGTTTACAGCTTCTGTCATTAGCTCGGCTTTTTGTAACATTAGTTTTTCTACTTCATTTAAGTCTCTAGTTAACTTGCCTGACTGTACAATGTCTGACGCAGCTGTCCCAGCCCCTGTTGATATTTTTGATTTTTCAGCAATATCTAAGAACACATCTTCCATTTCTTTAGCTAGTGCTGCTTTTTCTTTTGGAGTTACTGCTTCTTCTATTAAGTCTCTTAGTTTAACAAATTGTTGTATTCTACCTAACACTTCTAAATCAGCGGCAAACTTAAGAGCAGCTCCTTCGTCACCCATTTTTGACAAATGTTCTAACATTTCAAACACTCTATCAGTGTCTTTAGTTTGTAGTTCTATGCCTCTGTCTTTTGCTTTCTTTAGTAAAGCTTTTCTGATTTCTGTTCTAATAACACCGTTCTTTCCTAAGCTATCCATAATGTTTTTTATTTCTAACTTAAAATCATCAGAGCCTTTAATCTTTTCGTAGTTTAGTATGTCAGTGGTTCTACTAAATTCTTTTGACTTTTGTATAATTAAATCACTTTCATCAGGCTTTTCTATTTCTTTTTTAGTAGTTGCTGCTGTTTTCTTTTTACCGCCTTTCTTAGGTTTAAATGTTTTTAATTCTCCTTTAGCGTTTACCTGATAACTTACGTTGTTCTCAATATCTAAGTCACGAAGTTCTCTGTTTACATCTCTTAGAAACCCTGTTTCTTTATCTTTGTAATACTTTGAGTTAGCCCCTTTTAATGAGTATCCAGTAAATATTCCACTAGTGAGAGCACTTATACTTCCTGTTAGTGTCCCTGATTTTATCATTCTCCAAGTAGAAAATTCATTGCTTAATCCAGCTTCTATTTCAGATTCTTGAGCGTGCATATCATGTGCTACACCTACACCAACACCTATAAGACCATCAAACGCAGCCGCTGCTTTTGCAGAGTTAAGTGTCATTTGACGTGCTAGTTCATTGTTATCAAAGTATTTAGCTAAATCTTCATCACTAATGTTTTCTAAAGCTTCTTTACCTTTTGTTTTTTCAATTTTATCTTTAGCTATTTTCTTTTTAACTACTTCTACTGCCTCAGTTATAGCTTTGTTTTTACCTGAGCTTGTAGCTAATTTACCTAAGCCTAGTGAAATATAAAAAGTAGGGTCTTTAATAGTCATCTCAGGTAAGAAATGTTTTATCCATTTCCAAACACCTATACCACCTTGACCAAAGTCAGGTAAGTCTTCATATAGCTGAGTCATTTCCGCCCAGTCTGCTCTATACTCATTGTCTTTAGACAGGTCACCCATAGTTACGCCATAGACTTCTGTTATAGCTTTCCCTGTGTTGTGATAATTTCCAATTCTATCTTCATAAAATAGATGTACTTTTTCTAAATCAGATAACTCAGAAACGTCTTCATCATATTTGTTTTTATAAAAACGTGGGAATACAACATCTAAAAAATCTCTAGATTCTAATTTATCTAAAGCTATTTGCTCTCTTTCTATTGAGCTTGCTGCGTCTCTAGCGTTACGTTCTCTTGAGTTTCTGCGTCGTTGTCCTGAGTTAAGCCTATTAAGTTCAGGTTTAACTTCTAAAGGTGGCATGGTTTTTTCTTCTACTTTTTTTGCACCGCCTTCTGTAAGTCCTTCTTCTTCTATAGGTCTTATATCATATATGCTTTCTGACACTATCTAATCCTCTTTAAAACATCTTTAAATTCTTCTAATGATAAATTAAATTGAGTAGCAGCTGCTTCCAATGCTTCATCATTAAGACTTCCTAATAAGTATCTACCGCTTATTTCTTCACCTATAACAGCTTCTAACGCTTCTTTAACTCGTTGTGCTTGACGTACTTCATCTTCATCTGTAAAGGCGTCTCTAACTTGTTGTATTAAACCTAAATCTTCTTCAGTAGTTACGTCTTCTTTATTTAAGGTAGACATTCTGTCAACAATGTTTCTGTTACGTTCCATTATTTCTTCTGTATTGTCATATAGCTCAGGATAGTTTTCCATGATTTTACTAGCAACAATAGCCATGTCAGTCCTGTCTAGTTTACCCTTTGCTTTAAACAAACTAGTTTTAAATATGTCACTATTCATTAATATAACTGGTATAGGTTGTCCAGCAGCTTTTGAAGTTGCTACTATATTTTCAATCTCTTCTATTTTACCTATAGTGTCGAAACCAGCTTGACGGTCAAACACATTCATTACATCTCTAGATATAGCATTTATTAATGTGTCTTTAGTTTCATCAGGGTTCATGTCAAAAGGTGTGTCCATGAATTGTGTTATAGCTTTTATTTCAGCGTTTGTACCAAACCTGTTCATAACTTGGGTTTCAATTTCTTGTAGTTTACTTTGTAACTTTTGTTCATATGCTATTTTAATTTCATTAGACGCCGTCTCAGATGGTGGAAAGTTAGCAACGTCTTCTGTTAACCATGTTCTTAATTGCTGGTGTATTGATTGTTCTATGACAGAAAAGACTCTTCTTTGAGCTTGTCCTTTCTTCTCTATTTTAGAATTAGTTACAACAATTTCAGAAAGTTTATCTACCATTGTTGTTACTTGTGGCATACGTGTAACATCAACATTTTTCTTATAAGCTTCATTTGCTGTGGTAAAGAATTTTTGAAGTTCTCTAGCTTCCATAGGGTTTAATTTAACGCCTTGTGAAATAATGTCATTTAGAAATTGGTTATACCCATCATCTGTTCCAAAATAATTACCATTAGCTATTTTTTGTTTATAGCCATTTAGTATTTGTGTATTATTAAAGACGTTAGGAGCTCCTGAAAAAGCTACTTTTACTTTATTAAATGAACCTATATGAGTAGGGTTAGTTAATTCTTTTGAAATTAATAATTTTTGTTCTTCACTTAGAAGCTGACCACCTGTTAAAACTTCTCCACCTAGTTCTACACCTTCTATAGTTTCTCCAGTTACATACATAGAATTTAATACACCAAACCTTAGTTTATTAGCTTCTTTTTTTGCTTTAGCTTCTGCTACAGTTTTAGTATTACGTCCAGCTATTATCTTAGCCATTAAATCATAAGCAATAGGATTACCTGAATCTAATAAAGATTTAACTTCCATCTTACCGTTGTAGCCTCTGTGTGACTTTAAGAAACTTTCGGCTCTATCATAGTCACCGACTTCTATAAGTTGTTCAGCCCCTTGTAAGATAGTTGCATTAATTTGTTTAGGGGTAGGTGGTTTGCCATCACTATTTAGTTTTGTTTCTAGACGTTGTGATATTGTTATACCGTTTTCTGTGCCTTGATATATTTTTATAAAGGCAGCCATACTATCTATTTCTTCTTTGTTTCTAACCTCAAATCTACTCTGAGCGTCTTGTGTTAGAAAAGCTGCTTTCTTCTCATTCCAAACAGAAGCATAAGCACCTGAAAAATATTTACCACCTTTATTAAAATCTGCTGTTACATGTTCATTTAAAAATTCTTCAGCACTTTGTGACTTAGGGTCATAATTGTCTTGGTTAGCTAATACTGATTTCCAATCTTCAGCAGCTTGTGTTTTACCCATCCACATATCATTAGTAGCTGTGGCATACATGCTGTTAAGTTTCTCATTTTCACCTGAAGTAATAATTTTTTGTATATCTTCAAGTGATGTACCTGAAGCTTGTAAACTAGCTAATTCTACTTCAGCTTCTTTTTGTTGTCTTTCTATATAAGTAGAACCCATCTCTTGTAACTTAGGTGTAACAGTTTTTAATGCTTCGACAAGACCATCAGTTTGTACTGTGGCTCTTCCAGCCCCAGCAAATGTAGTGCCGAAGTATTTATTAGTTACTTTAGATTCATATGCCATTATTTATAGACTCCTGTAATATTCCCCATTTGTACTTTACTAGCTAAAGGTGATAATTTTTTCTTACCTGTCAATGCTCGTTGAGCGTTTATATCCATCCCATACATAGACCTATTAGCTATTTCAGTTTGTGTAGATTGATTAATTATTGCGTTCTGACTCATTCCATATCCAACAGCTGTTGTGCCTATTTCTAAGCCAAGACCTAATAAACTAGGTTCTGTAACAGGTTTAATGTATTTAGCACGAGTTTGCTGCATGTCTGCGTATGCTTGTGTATATTGATAATTAGCTTTGTACATATCTGATAAGAAAGCATTTTGCAGTTCTACATAATCTGTATCACCAGTGCCAGCTAAATCTTGTATTACTTTAAATGGATTACCAAAACCTAAGTTAAGTGCTTGTGCTTGTTTCTTACGCACGTCCATTTTACGTTTAAAGTCTTCAAGAGCAAATTCTCTAGCGGCTTCTACTTTTTCGCCTTCTATCTTTTGGATGTCATTAAGGTAAGCTATGTTAGCATTTTGTTCAGTAATTTTATTAGCTTCTGTTTGAGCTTTTGCTGCTGCTCGTTGGGTTTGATAACCCTGTATAGATTGCATTACTGACATTACTGCCATTGCTTCTGCGACGCCGCACATATTATGTCATCTCCTTCATCATTAAATAAAATGGCATTTTGCCTTTGCCATAATGTTCATCTCGTTGTATTTCTTTAAAACCTAAATGCTTAAGCCACTTAATAGATTTTGTATTTCTACAGTCTACCCAGTTGTATAAATATTTATAGTTTTTTCCCATTTGTGCCATCCATTCAGGTGACTGTCTTATAAATTCTTTTTTGTAATTAAATAACTCATCACTAGATAATAACCAAGCCACGCCATAGTCAGGCTCTAACGTTGGTACACTACCAAACATTCCGATAACATACTCTTCGTCTGTGCCTATGACACTCCATGTTCTATGTCCTGTATACTGAAAAGGTGTCATAAGAGCCTCAGCAGCTCCTATATTGTCTGACGCTTTGATTTCGTCTCTGTCCGCTTGCCTCATTTTAGGTGCAAGAAAAGCTATGTCTGCTGATATTGCCCGCCTCACATGTGCCATTATATTCTCTTAGAACGTCTGTGGTAGTAACCTTCCACTTCAGCACTGGGAATAAACATAGGTAAGTGTGAGCTACTTTTTATATCTAATGTAAATAATGTATTTCTACTTTGTACAGGAACAATAATAGTACCTGACGAAATCGCTGGGTTATCCACTGCTCCTGATAAACCAATAATATAACCATTCATAAATGTAGTATATGTATTTCTATTCTCAGGTGTTACTTCTACTTGGAAGAATCCACTGTCTTCATAGTCAAATGATATAGTACGTATCTGATACCTACCTGAAGTAACAGCTATAGCCCCTTGTCCTGAAGCTTCTCTTACGTACTGTGGTGACAGTGTATATTTAGATTCATAAGGGACACCTATAATTAAACTAGTGTGGTTTCCTTCTATTGTATATGTTGAACCTGTTGTATTTGTTGCTGTGTAATCAGCTCCTGTGCTAGCGTTCACAGCTAGTAATCCTGTCTTAGCTCCATATGGGCTAGTGAATGTAGTAAGGTCAGTACCTGAATTATAAGTTCCAGTTACAGATTTCTTAAGGTCTAGATATACATTATGACCTATGGTTTCATCTGATAAATCTTGTAGGTCAATACGTAGTAACTTTGTGTCTGTTCCTTCAGCTACAAATAAATATACAAAACTACGGTCTATCATACCACCTATTATCTTAGTACCAGCTAATGTCCACTTAGACCATGCAGTTTGTACTTTCTCACCTCTATCAAAGAAGTATTTGTACATATACATTGTGTTGGCATTGGTAGGTGATACAGCTGTTCCTGTAGTGTATGGTGCTGTCTGAGTGTCAGCTGTATCTGAACACAGCACTATCAAAGAATCTTCTGTTGTGTTACTTAATATTGAATAAGCGTTGTCAGGTATCAAAGTTTGTACCGCAACAGTAACATCTAAACCGTCATTAGTTAATGTATCATTGTCTGAATAATATTCTCTTACTGCTGTGTTTGCATTACGTACTTGTGAGAAGTAAGCATATCTACCTGAAGATACAGGTGTTACTTCATCATTGTGTGAGAATGTAGACACCTCATTCAACACAGCTGAGGTCGGGGTAATTGTCTCAGCTGCTGAAGCGAGTTTATACTGTGATGTGTCGGAGAATAACAGTAAGGTTTCGTTGAATGATATTGAATTTCTTAATACGTTTACAGTTGTACCTGAAGCTGCAACATCTATAACATCTGTATCTAATACCTGTGTTACTGTTGTTCCAAAGAAGTTAAAGTAATCAGCATTACCTGATAATATTAAATTCTCTCCAGCTAATATACCTAGTCTATTTTTATAGAATGTAAGGTTCTGTATTTTCTGTCCTACAAATGAAGGGTCAGGGTTTGTGACACCATCCCCAGCGTCTCGAGCTACATAAGTTTGACGTGCAAAAGTAAATGTTCCGTTATTATTATTAATAAGAGCATGTGGCATTGTAGAGTTATCTAACCCTGTACTTGTGTTGGGTGCTATACATTCTTCCCACACACCATTGCCTACATAGTTAACATAGTAATCTGATGTTGTATCACCAGCGTCACCTGTTACTTTAATCTTATCATCTAACTTTGCATAATAAGGTAACTTAGTAAAATCTTGTATCTCATCTTTAACAGCATACAGCTCACTGTTACCAGCACCATCATGTGTCTCTACTGTATAGTTAGCGTTTTGGTCTACTACATAACCACGTAATGCAGACTGGTGTTCTGTAAATGTAAACTCAGCAGTTACAGCTGAATAACTGCTTAAACCTTGTGTTGTACTTAGTGTTGCCCCTGTGTCTGCTCTAGTTAATTTAAACTCTATACTAGAAGAAGAGTTCCAATAAGTACTGCTTGTACCATATCTAAAGATATCTATTAGCTTTGCTGTATCTCTAAAATCTGTGTCATGGTTAGCGTCACTACCGTCAGGCATTTGTATAATTGCATTAATACCATAAGGTAAGTCAGGGTGAGTAAGATGTATTGCATACTCTCTACCAAAGTTAGTTACCTTAAACACTACATAAAAGTATTCTAGTTTAGCTGCTGTAGTTGTACCACTTTGTGCTGGTGTTATAGATTTGTTAGATACAAAAGTATAATCAGCAATGTTAACCATCTTAAGGTCATTCTTAGGATTGGTAGTTGTAAGATAAGATGTGCCGTCAGGAAAACTTACTGTCTTTTCATTGCCTTGTAAATCAAAAACTTTTACCCCACCGTTGTAAAATGCAACAATGTATTTATTGTTCTCATCTCTTTGTATGTTCCATATCTTTGTAGTGTTAGGAAATACGTTTGTAGCGTCTAGTGTAGCTATATATTCTGATGGTGGGCGTTTGCCTAAGCCTTTGATTATATTGTTTTGACAATTAATCTGTTCTTCACCTTGATTAATACCACGTTGGGTAGGTGTTTGTTGGCTTATACCATTCAGAAAGTTAGGTATCGACTGAGAAACTACTGCCATTAATAAGTCCTTCTAGGTGGTCTATTGATTATTGAATATGTATTTGCGTCACCTTCTAGTATGTTTACATCCTCACTTCTAGAATCAGATTGCTTAAAGTTATTATAAGCTTCCTGTTCATCTATGCTCATTAGTTCAGATAAACCAGCGTCACCTATGAATCTAGCTGCAAAACGTCTAGCGGCTTTTACTGTAATATAGCGTCTAGCATATTCAGGTAGTTGTTCAAATTGTTGTACTAATACAACATCTAATGGTGGGACGATTGTAAAAACGTCTGTGTGGTTATCTAGGTCATACAGTTTACCATCACGTATTACTACGTTTTGATATCTGTGTGTTGCATGAGCGTCAGCTTGGACGCAGTTGGAAGGTAATGGAATCTTACTATCATCATCTATTGAGTAAGTTACATTGTATTCTGTGTTAAAGTTCCAGCCTTCACTTTGTACAGAAAGGCTAGTTTCATCTAAGATATTTATAGCGACAGATACGTCTACGTTTGTTACGCCGCTAATTGAGTTAACAGGTGCTTCTCCAATAGCAGAGAGCATGGTGTTGATAGCTTGTAACTCGGTAGTTGGTGTTATTTGTGTTGCCATAATTTCCTCAGTAAAGAGGGGACAGCCAAAGCCATCCCCTCAAGGTTAAGTATAAGAAACGATTAAGCTTCTTTAATACCTACAGACGCTTCAGGACGGAGCACGCCGTGACCCATAGCATACTTAGCTACCATCAATGTACCTTGACGTCTTATGTCATATTCCATTTCAGTTGCTAAGTCCATGAGCTTAACAGTACCCGCAGCTGAAGGATGGCAAACCAATGCAACATAGTTAGCTAAGTTAACTTGTTGTGGGTTTGAACCACCAGCTGTAGCAGAACCGCCATCAACGTTTGTTGAAGATGAGAAGTCTGAAGCCACAAAGTGTGGTGTTGGTACTAATTCAATACCAGCAATCTTCAATACTTTTCCTTCAGCAATAGAACCTTGACCACTAAAGTCAACATTCACAGCGTTAGTAGCGTTTGCTAATTTATAATACTCTTCAAGTCTGATGAAGCACTTACGTCCTTCTCTTGGCACATAGTTAGCGTCAAGTTGTTTTGCAGCGTTGAAAAGTTCATCAATCATTGCGTTAGCAGCTGTAGCAGCTGTAGCACTAGCGATTGAAGTGTTTGTTAGGACAGTTCCTGAAGCGTAACCTGAATCAGATACGTTTGCAGAAGCCTGAGCCGCTTGTCCGATTGTTTGTAGGATGTGCTTATCTTTTTGGAAAGCCAATGCTCTACCGATTTCGGATGAATAAGAACCTCTAACATCATAATGATTTTTTGCTTCTTCTATGTTAGAAAGAAAAACAGAAGATATCAATAAGTCATTGATTGTTATGATTTTCTCGTTGTGGTTTACGTCACTACCAGTGATTTCTGTACCAGCTGTGTGATAAGAAGCGTCAATTCTACCCATTACAGGGAATTGTGCACTTTTACCATTACTGATTGTACGGACAGTTTCAGCTCCTTGAGTTACTGAAGCACGTTCAAATGAAGTTAAAACTTCGCCTGAAAATACTTTAAGAAATAGAGCGTCTTCTGAACCACCAGCGTTGACTTTACCGACAGATACTGGACTAGCATTTGCCATAATAAATCTCCTTTGGTTATAGTTTAGTTGTTGTTAAACGCCTCTAAGTTTCGTCCCCAAGATTGTCTTCCGCAGAAGGTCAAGTTACTACTACTTGTTGGCAGCTGCCATCTAACGAGATAGCACAGCTATTAGCACTTCCATTTACGTAAAGCTAGAGCCTTACGTGTTGGCTTTCCATTTGGTTTTTTCATTGCACCTTTAACACCACTCATTCTTGCACAGAAACTTTTACGTCTCCCAGCTGCTTTAGAACCTCTTTTAACTTTTCCTGTTACAGGTGCTTTGAGGTTAGCCCCAGTCTTCCGTTTATAATAACGTCTACCAGCAGCATTTAAGCCACCGCTGGGGCTTTGGTGTTTCTTTGCTGGCATTTACTTTTTCTTTCTTACTGTTTTCTTTTTAGGGAAACCAGCTTTCATATTAGAATATGCCTTAGATGATATAGTTGATTTAGATTTAGGTCTGCTTGTACCAGCCTTTTTACGTGCATTGATATTTGCATATAGTCCACGTTTAGCCATTAGCATTTCCCTTTCTTTTTAGTTTTGCCTTTCTTCATTGGTTTACCGTATGCCATAGTTTTCTCCTATAAGTTACTGTTTGCTAATTTCTCTTGTACTTCAGCTTGGAACGCTGGGTCTTTAGCATATCTTGGGTCACCCATGTCAGCTTGTACTTGAGCCCATGATTCATAGCCACCTTGTGAAGTAGGGGCTGCTTTACCTGATAGTAATTTAGGGTCAGTACCATTAGCTGCTGTGTATCTAGCTTGTAAACCAGTAACAGCTAGCTTGATAGTTTCCATATCACCACTGTTAACAGCATTGTTATAAGCTGTCTGTTCAGCTTCAGTTAAATTTTGTCCAGCCCATTGAGTCATCTCTACGTAAGCTTCTTCTCCACCTACTAAGCCTTTGACTTCAGTGCCTTGTTGTAATGCCCTAGCTTCTTGTCCAGCAATAAACTGGTCTACGATATCTCTACTGATACCAGCTTTCTCTAATCTTTCATAAGACTCATCAGCTAGTTGACCACTCTCTGCATATTCTGCACTGAGTGAATCCATGTCAAGCCCAGCAGACTCAACAGCTTCATCAGCTTTTATTTCTAAATCACTCTTAGGTTGTTCTTCAGCCTTCGCTTCTTCCTTAGGTTCTTCTTTAGGTTGCCCTAATTTAGATTCTAATTCAGCGTATGATTTAGCCATTGCTTCAATAGATTCAAACTTCTCAGGTAAACCCTCAGGTCTAGAAGATTCTACTTGTTCTTCTACTGCTGGGGCTTCTGATGTAGTTTCATCTGATTGTACTACTACTTGTTCTACCATTTATTTCTTCTCCTTTATTGTGGTTTAGTCATGTTATTAGCAACAGGTTGTACTACATCCTGTGCCATATCCATCATTTGTTGCTGTTGCATTTGTTGTTGAGCAGCTTCTTGCTCTTGAGCTAGTTGCTCTTCACTCTTAATTAATCCTTCAGTGTCAATACCTAAGCTGGTAGCAACACGAGTAATCAGGTCATTAGGGTTTAATACCTGTACTACTTCAGGGCTAATCTGAGCTAGCTGTCCTATCTCCATAACAAATTCTCTTAGTTTCTGTAGGTCATTACCACGTCCTAAAGCTTCTATACCTGTGATAATAGTAGGTGCTACAGAATCTTTTGGAAGCTTCGGTATCTCATTGGATTGAGACATACGTTTCATTAATACTTGTACTAATGGTAACTGAAACTCTTGAGATAATAATGAGTATATACCACCCATACTAGTCTCTAACTGTTCAGCCATGTATCTAATCTCTTGGGCTGTTACACGTTCAGCGTCTCTTTGTATTGCTGTGTGTAATAAGAAAGCGTATGACATACGTTCTTCTAGTCGTCCTATGCTACGTTCTACAATACCTAAATCATATTGCTTCTCAGTTTGCAAACATGTTACGTCGTCTCTTTGTCCTGTAATTATGTCCCCGTTTCTAGTGTTGGCTAAATCTTTTTTACGGGTCACAGCGTTAGGTCTAACCATAAATACTACTTTACTTGCAGCTGCTGATGATTCTACTAGTGATTGTGATAGTCCCTCTAGTGACCTTAGGTCTCCTAGAAATTCCTCTACATAACCACGCCCATAGTCTTCACCATCTACTCTTACCATACGTAATGCTTGGTAAGGCATGTTGTCTTTAGGATATGTACCTACTGAGCTTGGTATCTTGTGTCCCATAACTTCTTGGCATACATAGTACTTGCCGTCAGGTAATCTGTATATATGAGTATATATCTCACAGTCCTCATCTTCTTTGTAATCAGGATATTTACCTATAATTTGTAGTGTCTCTTCATCTAATGCGACTGGACTAATGCTTTCTTTAATAATTACTTCTAATAAATTACCATCTTCATCACGTCTGCACACAAATTGTGTTATACCATACACACGCATATTGCCTTTCTTAGGTAGATATGTTAGTACATTACCACTTACAATAAGATGTTTTAGTGCTTCAAATACAGATACTCTAAGTGCTAGGTTTTCTATTTTCTTGTGTATCTCACGCTCAATTTTGGCTAGAGACTTCTCAATTTCAGATTGTAATTCAGGGTTCTGCTCTAGTTCTTCTTTAGTTTTACCTGATAAAGATAATCTAAAAAAAGGTGAGTTGGGTGGTAATAATAATAATAGAAGTTTAGAAGCTAGGTTGTTGACACCTCTTGCTCCTACTGATTGAAATGGGGTATATAGTTCTGAGCTTGACTCGAAGCCGTCGTCAGGAATAAGGGTAGGAATTGTAAGTTCTGAGCACTCACGGGCTCTATCGAGATAATGTTGTCTATCTGCTTGTAGCTTTTCATAGCGTTGTTTCGCTGTTTCTTTCATTATCTCTTGCATAATTAACTAATGTTTAGACCTGACCCTGAAGTAGGAATAGATAAGCCTGATGTTTGTAGAGCCTTTGTACCTCTACGTTTAACTTTCTTTTTCTTTTCTTCTTCAGTCATCTTATCTTCAGCTACCTTAAGTGTAGGTGCTATCTCTTCTCCTGATGGTGAAGCGATAGGTGGAGCTGGAGTAGGTGCTGGTGGCGGCGTAGATACTTTTGGGCTACCTGTGCACATATTATTTATCTCTCTCTTTAAGTTGATTAATGAAACGAACAACATCACGTTGTCCAGCCTTGAAGTATATGTCCTTCATTTCATCTGATAAGTCAGGTGACTGCTCAGGATATATAGTATTTAACAATTTAATAAATTGTGGTACTGTCTTAGGTAGGGTAATTTCTTCTTCATCCTTGCCTATTATATCTTTTATAAACATATTTTATCCTTCTAAAACGGGTACTTTAAGTCCATAGTGTACCAGTTATTGTTCCTTTATTGTATTCAGTTGCTCTATTCTCAAAGAAGTTAGCGTGCTCAACGCCATTAAGCACCCAGTCTAACCACTCTAATGGGTTATCTTTTACTTTGTAGTTAGGTTTCAATGATAGTTGTAACAGCCTACGGTCAGCAATGTATCTTATGTATTGCTTAACTTGGTCAGGTTCAAGCCCACGAATACCGCCTTGTTCAAATGCTAGGTCAATAAACTTATCCTCTAGCTCAACCATGTCTCTACAAGTTTGATAGATAGTGGCTTTGAAATCATCATTCCATACGTTTGGATTCTCTTTAATCATTTCTTTAAATAATTTAATCATACTCTCTACATGGTGTGACTCATCACGGATAGACCATGTAACTATTTGGCACATCCCTTTCATGCGACCAAAGCGTTGGAAGTTAAGTAGCATAACAAAAGAAGCGAACAGCTGTAGTCCCTCACCAAATGCTGAGAAACAAGCTATGTCTCTAGCTAGTCCTTCTACCCCTTTACCTTTATCTTTAAATAAGTATTTATGTTTATCAGCCATCTCCCTGTATTCTTGAAATGCTTTGTACTCTGTCTCAGGTAATCCGATAGTATCATTTAGTAATGAATAACTATGAGCATGATTAGACTCGCTGGCTGCAAAAGAAGTTAACATCATACGTACTTCAGGTGCTTTAAACTTAGGTAAGTATTTATCTAGGTAAGCCTTAGCTATATCTACATCACCTTGTGTAAAGAATTTAAGTATCTGATTAATAAGATTCTTCTCAGGTTCTGTTANCCTTTCATTCCAGTCTCTTACATCTTCATGTANAGAAACCTCTGAAGGTAGCCAGTGCATTTTTTGTTGCATGTCATAGGACTCAAACGCCCAGCCATATGTAAATGGTTTATAGTGTGTACGTTCTTTAAATAAATTCATTATCCCTCGCAAGCTATACATTCCCCATCAGGAATGATTGTTCGTTCTATCTTTTGTGACACTAGTTCTGCTCTCTTCATTGCTTCTGAGCGACAGTAGTATAGTGTCTTGAGTTTTCTTTTCCAAGCCAACATGTGTATGTCATGTAACTCACGGATGTGTACATCAGCTGGAATGAATACATTAACAGATTGTCCCTGACAAATAAACTCTTGTCTGTCTGCTGCGTGTTCTATTACCCACTGTTGATTAATCTCTATGGCTGTCTTGAATGTATCCTTCTCATAATCAGTAAGACCTTTGAGTTTTAATACTGAACCTCTGTTGGCTAGTATCTTCTTCCATGTCTTCTCATCATTCATACCTTTGCTTTCTAATAGTTTTTCTAAGTGTTTATTCTTAACCAAGAATGAACCTGACATAGTCTTCTGTACATAGGCGTTAGCCCTGTATGGTTCAATGGCTGGTGATGTAGTACCACATATGATTGAGCTAGAAGCGTTAGGTGCGATAGCAAGTAAGTGAGCGTTACGCATACCTGTGCCTTCCATGTCAGGTGCTTCACCTTTCTTAATAGCTAATCGTTTAGATTCTTTGACAGCTTGTTCCTTAATATGTTTAAACATTTGTAGGTTCTTAGACTTAGCTAGTGCTGATTCAAATGGTATGCCTTTAGATTGTAAGTAAGAATGGAATCCCATTGCACCTAACCCTAAGCTACGTTCATTCACAGCAGAAAACTTAGCCTTGTATAAAGTGTCAGGTGCGTTGTCAATAAAGTGCTGTAGCACATTATCGAGAAAGTGAATTAAATCAGGTATAAACATTGGGTCAGCTTTCCAGTCATCATACTTTTCTAAGTTGACTGAAGACAAACAACACACAGCTGTGCGTTCTTCATTCGTTGGCAATGTTATCTCTGTACATAAATTAGAATGGTTTACTTTTAAACCTAAATCTTTTTGTGCTTGAGGTAGCCCATCATTAACTGTGTCACCAAACATAATGTATGGCTCACCTGTTGCTACTCTGCTTTCTAATATGCGTTGCCATAACTCACGAGCTGCTATAGTTCTTACTGTTTCATTTGTATGGGGGTCAATTAGATTCCAGCTATCATCAAACGTTGGTTCTTTGATACAGTTATTAATTAGTTCCATGAAGTCATTAGATATATTAATACCATGATGTAGGTTAAGACACTTCCTGTGTACATCACCGCCACTAGGCTTACGCATATCTAGAAACTCTATAATCTCAGGATGGCTTACGTCCATGTAAGCGGCATAGCTGCCCCTTCTAGTCTTTCCTTGTGAGAAGGCTAACATCTCTGAGTCTACTACATGTAGAAAAGGTATTGACCCTGACGACTGAGAACCATTGCTAGTGCCAGTTCCATCTGAACGAATGTGTCCCCAGTATCCACCGACCCCACCACCGACAGAAGCCAGCCATGCGTTTTCAGTGTAGTGTCCAGTCAGTCCTTCTCTACTATCAGGTACATAATTAAGAAAGCATGAAATAGGCATACCTCTATCTGTACCACCATTAGTTAAAATAGGTGTAGCGTACATGAACCATAGCTTAGATGAATAATTATATATACGCTCAGCCATCTCATCATTATCAGAGAAAGCTTTAGCCGCTCTCATAAATGCCTCTTGTGGTGAGGTCTCTTCAGGTAACAAGTACCTATCATGTAAGGTAGTCTTACCAAACGAGGTTAACAATTCATCTCTGCTATAATCCATATCCACTCCTATAATATGTCGAGAGGGTTCACATGTGTGTTCTCTCTAATTAATATATCTATATACTCTTTTGCTTTCTTTAAGTCCTCAAGCTTACCTTCCATGTCCTTGTGCTTGGTACGCCAACGACATACATATTTGATAACGTTAGCCTCACAGTAAGGTATCTCATTGTGCATTATAAAAGTTACAGGTTGTATTTTATAATTGGCATAATGCTTGGGATTGATTGCATTTATCTCTACCTTTTTCTTGGTTCCCATAGTTTTACTTCTCCAGTTTTTTTGTTGTACTCACCGTGCCGTAGTATACGGGCACACCTAGCTTGTTGTAATGCTTCAGCTTCTGTGTATCCCTTCTTATCATAGGCTTGTAAAACTTTGTCCCACAGGTCTAAGAGGGGTACATTAATATCTGTCCCTAGTATCTTCTCAGCTGTCTTGATACCCACAGTAGGACACCCAGTGTATCCGTCTACTGCGTCACCAGTAAGTGCCTGAGTTATGAACCAGTAGTCAGCTTGATAAGGAGTTACCCTATCAATAGTAATACCATCAGATGACACACCTACTGGTATTTGTTTTAAGTCTTTATCAATAGATACAATAACTTTATCTACATCAAAGTGTGGCTCAGGTGTGGTAGCTAAGATACCTAAGACATCATCAGCTTCTAAGTTGTCCCACATGATTCCTTTGTGATGTTCCATAATATGCTTACGCAACACTGGAAGTATCAGCGGCTTACGTTTAGCTTTACGATTGTCTTTGTATGTAGGTAGTACATCCTTTCTAAAATTAGTAGGGGATGTTAAACATATCTTAACTCTGTTTGCTTGTAAGTCTTGTTTAAGTTTCTTAATAGCTTCATCTATTAGACCACAGCACTTGTCTTCATATGAATGTAATGTCCATAGTCCATCACCCCAGTTAACTGCTTCTTCATTTTGAAGAGCCACTGTGTAAATAAGAATGTCACCATCAATAAGTATCTCTCTCTTAGTACCCATAGGTACTTGTGGTTGTCTCTCTGTCAATGTGTTTCGCTCCAGTTGTTACCGACTTTGTATTCACCAGTCAGTGGTATTCTTAAATCAAAGTACTTGCCTGTTGCTTCGATAGCTTCAACAGCTTTCTCACCAATGACGTCTGCCCAGTCTGAGCCACACTCTACTTGTATCTCATCATGCACCCACACCACTTGGTTAACATTCATGTATCCTTGTGTCCTTTTATTAAACTCAACCAACCAACGTTTGCATACTAATGCACCACTTGATTGTAGTAATGTATTCAATGCTGAATGTGCTGAGCGTACCTTAACGTTCCTACCATCTAGTCCTTTGATGTAACCTTTAACTGCTGCTGTTTGTACAGCTCCTATAAGTTTACTCAAAGCTGGTAAGTTGTTTAAGAATCTTTGCTTAACTTGTTTGGCTTCCTTCACTGTCTTACCAGTAACATCAGCTATCTTGTTTACGCCACCACCATACAAGAAACAATAATAGAAACGTTTAGCTAAATCTCTTGAATCAAGACCAGCTAGCTTCTTTGTCTCTGTATGTATGTCACCGTCAAGTACCACCTTAGTATATGCACCGTTGTCAAACTTAGCCATGTAATGTGCTAACATTCTGACTTCCAATGCTGATACATCTATACCCACTAGCTTACGATTGAATGGTGTAGTAAATAATTCTCTACACTCTTTACCGTAAGGTGCATGAGCACTGGGTACTTGTGCTAAATTAGGGTAGGCATGGCTGGCTCTTGCAGTCACTGTCGAGTTGGTGTTGCAAGTGCCGTGAAGTCTGCCAGCTTTAACAAGCTTCAACCATGCCTGATTACCTGTGGCTAACTGTCCAATCCTTTTATCTAAAAGAAAATGTTCAGCGAGGAGTTTAGCCTCAGGATAATCTAAACTGTTTAGTACTGAGTCATCAACCTTAGGCTTACCATCAGTTGTATACTCATCAGGTTTCCAGTCATACTTATCTATCAGTCTTTGTGATACATGTTGTCTACTGGATGGATTAAATGTTTCTTCATGCTTCTTAATAAATGGTTGACCCTTAACATATCCTCTAGTCTTGTTGTTAACTTTAGGTATGAATATTGTCTCTTTAATTATAGGTGGGAATAGTTCTTGTAGTTCTTCTTCTATATCTAAGCGTCTAGCTTCTAGTTTACCATAGAGTTCTTTGGCTTTGTCTTCATCAAACATAAAGCCATATTGTTCTTGTTTAAATACAAGCTTAGCTACGTCATGCTCTAGTTCCATAGCTTGTTTAGAGTAACCTTTCTTTTCTATTGCTCGATACAAACCAACGTTAACATGAACGTCTTGCTTACAGTACTCTAACATTTCAGGGGTAAATGTTTTCCAGTCTGTTTCTATGTGTGCTTTGTACTTACCAATGCGGTGTCCCCATGACTCAAGACTGTGTCTGCCTATAAGCTTAGTGGGAAAGTCATTACCACGCTTAAAGTCTGCGTCTCTAATGTCAGGAAATAATAAACGTGTAGCGATAATGGTGTCAAAGATTTCTCCTTTAGGTTCAAAGTCATAAAACTTTTTTAACATAGGTAAATCAAACTTAACTATGTTGTGTCCAATTAATAACTTAGCACGACTCATTAACTTAATAGCGTCCCAGTTATCAACGTGTATTATTTCATCTTTGTCTATGTCATACAAGATAATACAATGTATCTTAGTCGCTTCATCCATGAGTCCATCAGACTCAATGTCAAACACGTATCTCCTCTTCATTTTAAATGTTCTCCTTTGCTTAACTGTTCTCTATATTCTTTTAGGTCACGCTTGAACCAAACCTTTTTAGTTTCAGGACAGACGTAAACTATTTTTACTCCAAGCTTATTGCCAAGTGCATTAGTAATACGTGAAGTAACCCAGCCCTTTGCGTTGTAGTATGCACATTTGAAATCAATGTAGATACATTCATGTGTCTTCTGATTAATGGCAACACAATCAATTACACCTTGCGGTGCAACGTTAGTGAATACCCAGTAACCTTGCTCGATTAACCATGCCTTGCCGAACAGCTCAGCCCAGTGCCCCTTGTCATTTTTCTTCATAATTTTATTTTAATTATTTTTTGTATTACACAAGTCGGAATGATAGTGGTGTTCCCGATATCTTTTATCTTACCATCACTATCTATGTTGAAGTCACTAGCGAGTCTAGTCACCTTGTTATCTTTTTTAATTAACCACCCACTAGAAATACATATAGGTAGCTCATCAGTAATGAGGTCATCAATGTCACGCCAGTTACTATCAGATTCTATATCAACCCAATAGACCATAACGAAGTCATGCTTGATAAGGTCTAGTTTAGGTAAGTATCTTTTCTTTTCCATTTTATTTATATTTAAAAACATATTTAGACCACAAATAACTACGTGCAATACCTATCACTGTAAATATCAATGCTAAATGAAACATATCCCACACTGGTATATGTATATTAAAAAAAGGAAAGACGATAATTTGTATTATCATTGATAAAACTAGACCACTTCCAATGTCTAACGTTCTGTGTATTAAGTGTGTTGTGTTCTTCATAATTAGTGTACTGAGTGTTTGACTACTTCTACTTGAAGTGCCCTTGTGTCTCCCTCTTCTGCTAACATATCTAATGCGTTGTTTAATAATTTTTCTGCTAGCTCAGTGCCTATTGGTATTTGAATAATATTATTCGTCTCTTCAGTCTCAGCTAAAGCTTTCATTATTATCTGTGTCCATTGTACTGATTTATATTCCACGTTAGAAGTCGTCCTGTACATCTCCATCTGTCTCCCGTAAACATCCTGTTTCTAAATCATAGTAGAGTGTACAAGCTTTGCCTGTCTCTCCACTAAACCTATTCTTCAACACGTTAACCTGAGCCAAGTTCTTGTCTGACTGTAAGTCTCTAGACATACTTATAATCATATCAGATAACTGACCGATTGACGCACTTCCACGTAAACTATTCATAGATACTGCAACCCCATCCTCATATCCTTTGTTCCCTTCAGGTCTCTTAAGGTGGGACACCAGTATTAATCCAATGCCTGTCTCTTCTACTAGAGTCCTAAGCTTTGATACTGTATAATCTATAAGTTTACGTTCGTCACTTGTAGTCTCATCACCAACGGCTGATAGAGCCATGTGTAAGTGGTCAAGTATTACGAAGTCAACGCCGCACCCTTTAGCTAAGTATCTTATCTTAGATATTAAATTGTCACTGGCTGTTGAGCCAAAGTGATTATATAAATAAAACTTACCACCACCCACAGTGCTGTCGAATACTTCTTTAAGTTTCTTATCGTCGACACCTTTGCGGTCTAAGTGTAATGGCTTACCCATTTCTATTCCCATGATACCCAATGCACTACGCTTGATAGATTCCTCTAGTGCTATGTACCCAACGCTGAAATTATTTTTCAGTAAATGTAAGGCTACATGTCTACAGAAACTAGACTTACCTACACCACTACCAGCAGTGACAGTAACTAGTTCTCCCTTGCGTAGTCCATGTGTCTTAGTGTTAAGACATTCAAATGGATATTGGACTGTAACATAGCTATCTTCTTTTCTAATATCTTCCCAAAGGTCAGCACCAGCTACAATGCCATCAGGCTGGTAAGCTTTAGCTGACCAAACGCAGTCGATAAGCTGTTGTGATTTACCAGCACATAGCATTTCGTTTGCGTCCTTCAAAGGCAATGAACATATCTTTGCCTTGTTTGGTGAGAAGATTTTTGCACATTCAGTGGCAGCCTCTTTACCAGCTGTATCATTATCAAACATTAGAACGACAGAGTCGAAACCCTCAAGCCATTCTAACTCTTTAAGTAAGTCACGCTTAGCCCCCTTAGCTCCAGTCTTTACTGATACTACAGGATATTTATTTTGATTTACTTTCGAGACAGAGAGAGCGTCAATCTCACCTTCAGTCACGATAACCATTCTTCCCTTATCACGCCATAGGTGTTGACCAAATAACTGAGCGTCTTTAGCTTCGCCTATCCACTGGAAACTTTTATCAGGGTAGCGTAACTTCTGAGCTACTAGTTCATGGTCTTTGTTATAGTAGTTGGCTATCTGCACTGGTCTCTTATGAGCTGTGCCTATTTGATAATCAAACTTCTGTAACGTATCGACATCTAGTTTGCGTTTGGCAAGAGCGGTGACAGTACCACTGACAAAGTCAGCAGTGTCTTTAGTGGTGGTAGGTGTTGTCATTGACTCTCCATTTGTATGATATCCACATCCAAAACAATAACTGTGTCCATCACTGTATACGGCTAAGTTATCCTTAGACCCACACGACGAACATGGTGCATGGTGTAGAAATGTGCTTTCATTTTGTTCCATTCTTATAGGGGTACTTAATCGTACGGCTTTCTATCTTGTAGTTTCTTGTAAGCTTGGTGGACTAAGAACGCTACCTCACCTGACCCACTTCTAAATGTTTCTTTAGTGATAGCTTCTAGCATACCCTTTACTTCATGTGTTACTACTACTTGTGTGTATTTTGATTTTCTTTTTTCATTTGCGTCCATAAATTTTTTCTCCATTTTATTTTAGTAACTCTTGTACATTAAAGTTAGGCTCAGATGTATGGAAGATGTCCCTGTGTCCCATTATTTCTATGACATCAGGATACTGTTTCTTCAAATCATCTACTGCCCACTTCAATGCTTTAAATTGTTTGAGAGTATAATTGCAATCAGATGTACCATCATCTTTACCACCACCTATCAATACAATACCAATAGAATTTTTATTGGTTGGTTGGTATTTGGCTCTGTTCATATTGTAATGTAAGAAGCCACCAGCTGAATCAATATCTCTACCGTCTTCTACTGTGCCATCTCTCTTTATTACTTTATGAAACCCACCTTCGAGTAACCCTTCCTTGCGTCCCTCTATGTCCATCTCTCTACTGCCCCAGTCTGTATTAGGTGCAGTGTGAGAACAACAGACTACTATGTATTTGGTTTCTTTCCTTTGATTTCGCATAGCCATTCCTTTGGAATATGTTTAGTAGCATACTTGAAGCCATACTTTTCACACCACATACCATACGTGGTCTTACTCCGTTTATTTATCTTGGCTTTAGCATTGCTGAATAAGAATCTGATATCCAGTTTAGGATATTGTTCTTTAATTAGTTTCATTTTTTGTCTATCTGCTGTCGTAAACAATCCCTTAGTCTCAATGAATATGTCTTGCTCAGGAAGATAGAAGTCAGGTGTGTAAGTATGTAGCTTCTCAGGTTTAGTATATTTTAATTTAGTTTCTTCAAACTCATAACTAACACTCTCACTTCTAAGTTCCCCAGCAATACGTTCTTCGAGTCCTGACCTGAAGCCGTAAACAATTCCGACTTTTTTAGAAGTCAGAGGTTTCCGTTTCAGTCGTGCTCTCCATGTCATCTTTAACTTGTGTCTCCTGATGTTCGTAGCCATCTGTCTCATCAAACCCAAAGCCTTTAGCATTACCGCCACCGCCTTCTACTAGTTTGATTATTTGTACTGCTCTCAATCTCATAGAAACACCAGCACCAACCATAGCTGTGTAGTACGGTATCAATTCAGCTGAGACTTTCATCTCACTGCCTGACCATACGTTCACATCTTTAGGCATTGGCGTACCCTTAGCGTCAAACAATGCAACCTTGTTAGGTATAATTGTGCCGTCCTTAGATACTATCTGTGCTTTGCATTTGAATTTAAAGATAGTGTTGCCAGTTGGATTACCAGCTTCATCTACTTCTTCAAAGTAGGGTGCGTCAGCTTGTTTAATCTTCTTGCCCTTAGCTTTTTCTTGAGCTATTTCCTTAGAAGTTTCCAAAGCTTTATCAATGCGTTGCATTAACTCTCCAGCGTCCTCAGTTTTTAAGATGAGATTAGTTTTATAATGTCCATTCTCATCAAAACGAGTATCAGGCTGTGTTAACCACGCATATTGACTGACGCCAATAGGTGTTACTACTTTTTCATTTTGTTGTTGTGCCATTTTATCTCCTTGATTATGGTTTATTATCTTATATGGGTACTTTATGCAAAGAAGAAGTCACACTCTCTCAGCTTCTCAATATCCAAGTTACCCTTATCTAATTCTTCAGGTAACTCTTTATGTAGTTCTACTGGTAGTTGTGTTTTGACATCTTCCTTAAACTCTTTAAGTACATCCGTCTCTGTAAACGTTTGAATAAATGCTTCCTTCAATGCACCACTCAACATCTCTACATCAGCAGCTGTAGTTCCGAAGCTGTCATGCACATTACAAAAGTTTCTTATACCATTTTCATATGCAATATTAACAGTCCTCATCATAGCTGATGAGTCGAGTGAGTGTACAAAGTTAGGTGCAACACCATTACTCATACGTAGTTTGTCTGTCTTGTCAGTCTCATAGTTTACTCGAGGCTTAATAACCTCTCCGAGTAACATGGTCTTGACTCTCTTGCTCTTCATTTCAGGGTAAGATTGATAGACAGGAAAGCCGACAGGCGTTGTCCAATGTATAGGTAATTGCTCTTTGGATACAACCTTAGCTATCTTTTGTAGGTAGTCCATGCCCATACGAGCTGATGTTAGATTGTCTCCAATGCTATCCCATATCACTCCAGCTAAATAAATAGCTGGCTTGAATACATCAGTATTGAACGGGTGGTCTTCCCCCTTATCTTTACGCTTGGTCAAGTCTTCTACTACAAAGTCAGTGCATGAGTATCTCGTAGACCCATAGCATATAGTCATAATGCTACGCTTAGTGGTACTGCGTTTGATTCCATACTCTAACCATGCGTGTGCATAAGGCTTGCCCTCAGCTTTATCTTGTTTCAGTTTCTCTATCACTGAGTCAGCGACAAGCTGGTAGATGTCCTGTGGTGTTTCACTAGGGACAACATTGACCAGCTTACCAGCTATCTCATCACGTAACATTAGCGAGTATAACTGTAACCCATTACAGCTACCGTCTATCGAGACAGGCAAGTGTGATACATAGCCGTAGCCTGTATCTTGAAACTCAACCCACTCTTTACACCAAGCGAGGAATTGAAAAGGTGAGTCAGCTTCTTCCCATTCTCGATTGACGATAGGGTCTTCAACAATACGACGAAACATTTGCATGTTGTCCTTGTCCATAGACCAGTCTGCTCTCTGTTCGAGAGTAATCTTATCGTTCCCCCACACGTTAGCACCGTGTACGGCTAACCAAAAGCCCCCGCTGTTGTCTTCAGTTATCTCTTTACCATGTGAGAAATCTAACAGTGCCTTAGCACCATTGATTCCCTGATAGTTTAGAAATGCTGGGACACAATAGGCTCTCCCTCTGAAGTCTAACTGTAAGGGAAAGTATATGTTCTCATAATCTTTAAACTTATTAGCTTCCCACAGTATCTTAGCGTACAGTAATCTCTTAGAAAACATACGGCTATTCTCTGTGTGACAGATGACCGCTTGTTTCTTCCACTCCTTACGTGCTACCTCATTGGTATCAATGTCATGTGGCTTGTTAGGTATCTCCATGTTCTTAATTGGTGGCATACCACCCATAGCAATACCATTGTCCCAAGCGTGCTTCATCACATCTAGTACAAACGTGTTAACCCTGAAGCCAGTCGACTGCATGCGGTTAACTGCGTTGTATACTTCAGGCATATCAAAGTTCTCTAGCTCACGCTTGAATAACTTATTCTTTTGTTTGACTAAGTCTAGTTCAGGTAACTCCTTTGTCCAGTATCCACCACCTGTCACTGTCTCCCAGTTCTTAGGTGGCATGACAGTTGGTAGGTACTCAGGATTCAATAGCTCATTAAAGTTATTTCTATTCTTTATCCATTCTCTAGTCTTAGATGTCTGCTTGATTATCTTAGTACGCTTACGATTGATAACCTCAAGTCCAAACTCAATCATACCTGTAGCTGACTGCATAAACTCGATAAGTCTCATGCCTGTGTGTAGCTTCTCTTCCGTAGTCCACTCTTCCCACATAGCCACGTCGTCCCTCTTAGCTGATTCCTTTAGCTTACGTCTCTTGTATGCGTAGTTCCATGAACGCTTGTCCAAGTCATTCTTAACTGCGTCAAACAATTCAGGGTTCAGGTTCTTGAAGTTACGAAGAGATGTCTCAGTCTCAATCTTACCACCCAATGCAATACTCGTAGCCGTCAATGGCTTATGCTGAGTGATAGTATTGATGACATGCTTAGCACATATCATGGCTGACACCTCAGGCTCTATCTCTCTTAGCTTAATAAAAGCTTTCTCAGGCTGACCCTTAGCTTCAGCATTAGATTCAAGATAGGTCTGTATGGCTTGTGCCAGTGGTCGTATGGTATTAGCCACCATGACTTTACCATAGCTGGTCACTGACTCCTCTTCACGCTGGATATGAGAGACCCGACGCTTATTGACTCGCTGTTTACCCAGCTTAATCATCTCAGCTTCATGGTCTAACTCATCAGCGTACTCTTTTATATTCTTAAATATCTCTACCATGTATACTCCTTAGGTTAATGTGTATTGGTATCTTATATGGGTACTTTAGTCCCACTTCCCCACATGATGAGGTTTCCTAAGCTCACTAGGGTGTACGCCCTTAGTTATCCAAGTCTCATACATGTGACGTCTTACTGCGTCATGCTTACCAAAGTCATGCCAGTCCAGTGTGTTTAAGAATTGTTTGTAATGTCTCTCTCTTACTGGATTCCACCCGACTGGTGATTTATTTACTGCGTTTTTACTGTTTGTCATAAATTGCTCCATTGTTAGTTTACTCATTCAAATATCTGCCCTTCAAATTGACGTCTCTCTAACGCCTCATCTATAAGGTCAGTATCAGCCCCAGTTATGTATTGCTCATCCACTTTAACATTATGTGCGTCATAGATTTCCATTTCTCCCTCGCCTACATTCCAGTAGATAGGATACACATAACCAAAGTTAAGTAGACAGTATGTGTCATACATAGCACTATCTAACTCATTCTGTTGCATATAGTGTTGAAAATTATCAGAGCCGTCTAACTCTCTGACGTAGTAGTAGTGAGACAACACTCGTCTCAGCTTCTTAGTTCTTAGACGTTCTTTTAGTAAGTGTAGAACGTTGTCATTTATTATCATTTCTTTCATTCTTTATTCTCCTGTTAATTTTATTTCATGTTCATATACTAGAAACTCATCTTCTTCTTCCCACCTAGCACCTGTTTCTATTCTACTTTCGTTGTGTTCTTTAAGCCAATCTTCCATACTCAATGTTGTAGTACCAGCATAGCTTGTCTCTATGACATCTTTTACTGTCTTGTCAAAAGCATGGTTAATAGGGTTATCTATATAAAATATTGTTCTAACTATCATTTTAATTTACCTCGCTATGTTATTGTTAAATAAGGAAACAGGTGTTTAAAGTACCCATATNAGNNNAAACCCCTGTCTCCCCTAGCTATATATACAGCTATATTACTTCCTACTTACTACCTATACATCTAACTCAGGTCTAACCCCACTAGCTATACAGTCAGTGATATACCTCATGCGTTTACTTGGGTCATCTCCCATGAGTATCTCAATCAGCATATCAGTTTTACTACGTTGTACTCTACGTGTCGCACGTCTCATCCTAGCTTCATACTGTCTAGACTTGATGACATACGGCTTAGTTTTGTACTTGTCCCATATCTTGAGCACGTCATCCTTAAACAGATTATTAAGCTGTCTATTGATAGCACTAGGCTTGATATTNGGAAAGGCTATACGAAGATAAGCCAGTAGTGGACGCTTCTTGAATACAATCATCTGACCGTCTTCATTCCGCTCCATGATACCGTCTTCCTTCATAACCATTAGTATCTTATTTTGTATATCCTCAGGTGAGTCAACCTCATCTTTNAAATACGATTCAAGATACTTACGACTTGTCACATCTACCATGTATTACCTCGCTGTTAGTTATTCATCTTCATCACAAGGTGCATAGTAAAAGAGAATACCCCCTTCTAATATGCCCTCAGGATGAGTTCCTTCTTTTATCTTAGCTTTGTCTTCTTTACTTAAAGTATCGACATAAGCCCAATTAGAGTGACCGTGCATATCTCTGCTGTAGTCATCTATGCGGTCAGATAAATCATAACTCATATTTTACCTCGCTGTGATAACTCACCCAGTGCTCTAGTTTTACCGTTTTTCATCTCAAGAATTACAGCTTTATTACCGTCTTCATCTTTATAAAGCTTGTACTTTAGCCCTAGAATATCTTTAATACCTTCGATATTGTCTTCACCAATACCGCCTAATTCTAAGATATCAATTAGCTTAAGTGCTGAATAGTCTGATAAACTTATTTTTAAGCTAGACCAAACTGTATTTGGCTTATCTATGTGTTTCATATTTTACCTCGCTGTTAATTGTACTAGACCACCAGCACATTACTGGCTAGTGGTTTCGACTAATCAAGTCTCATCAGTAGTACTATCTGTAGTTAGTTAAGTTTAAGTGGTCACCTATATTGAAACGCTTGTACTGAGGCTTATAGACCCAGTTCAAGTGGTTACGACTACCCAGTAGATAATCAAAGTCAGTTTCCACATCATTGTCATAAAAGTCAGA
The DNA here is from genome assembly GCA_002168015.1 of Verrucomicrobia bacterium TMED44. Lineage (GTDB taxonomy): Bacteria > Verrucomicrobiota > Verrucomicrobiia > Opitutales > Seribacteraceae > Seribacter. Next base: position 2,359 of record NHCX01000075.1, on the reverse strand, counting down.
TGATATTAAGTTAAACTCAACGCTCATCCTATCAGTAAACGCAAAGGTACTTACCCAGCCTACTAAATAGTAAAAGTCATCAATAAAAGCTTCTACGCTTTTTTGAGCTTCCTCACGGTCATGCCCACGCTTATTAGATAAAAGAATTGAGTCTAAGCTTGGCATATTTCCACCATAGCTTATTCCCATGTCATTTGTCATTTTTCTCATGGTTCTATAATTAAACTCATTAAACACTTCACTAACTTTTTGAAATGCCATGATGTAACCATTACAACCAGTGGTACTAATATTGTCACACACGCCCTCTTTTATCATGTAAAACAGGTGTCTAGCTACATAAGTCAGCATAACCTCACGCTTATACTTTTTATTTACAATAAGCCCATTGTCATGAATTAACTCATTTTTAAGACCCTTTAGGCATGTTTCAATGGTGTCTATCTGACAATCTGACTTGTCTAAATTAACATCATATTTACTCACACCTATACGGCTAATCACTATTTCTTTTTTGTTTTTAATTACGTCAAACAAATCAGACTCAGTGTTACCTTGATTGATACTGCCTACATGGAAATCACTTGTCACTTGAGATTTAGCTAATATTTTAGCTATCTCAGGTGTAAGTAATATATCCATGTCACTCATATCTAAAAGAGACTCACCTATAAAACTGTTAATTCTACCAGTGGCTATATCTTTTTTACTTCTACTCATTTTTTACCTCGCATTGTTGTTTGTACTAGACGCCCGAAGGCGTTTCGAGTATTTAACTCTCGTCAGTAGTACTGTCTTTTTTAACCATATGAAACTGACCGTAGTAACGCTGTAATTCAAGGATTGCGTCCCATACACCACTAACGCTGTCAGCTAGTTCCTGTCCGTCTTCCTCATCCTGAAAGGCGTCTTCAGGTATCATATAGTCAAGCTTACTCATTGCACCTTTTAATTTAGTCCACGCATGTATGCTTTCACTGTTTACACTCATTTTTTACCTCTTGGCTTTTATCTTTTGCATGACAGGTATAATTATCATGCCTATTAAACATCCTACAATAGTGAGCGTCATCCATGTAAAGTTACCAGTCACTAGGAAGCCTATACCGTCACTAAATGTATTCCCTAAGCCAGCACTGACACACGCCAGCACCAGCTTATCAGCATGGATATTATCAAAGTATTTCTCAAGGTAGTACTCAACGCTTGTATACGAAAAGTACATACCCAGTATCAATATGAAATTATCCATGAACCCGAATATTATGAAGTCCATTATTTGTCACCCTTCACTAATTCAGTTTCATTGTTAAGCTGTAAGTAGATACATTCCTGTTTCATTTGACGGCATAAAGTCACAGCGTGACGGCGTAACCGTCCATGTACATAGCCTATATCTTTATTAGCTACATGAAACTCATATATCTTAACATCATCTTTATAAGACGTGCTTCCGTCAAACCAAAAGCCTTCAGCTTGAAACCTAGTAAAGCCTGTTATACGGTCTTCGTCAGCTATATCGCCTATAAATAGACTATGCAGATACATTAAGTCATTCCCGTCATTGTCTTTCATAGGTAGATATAATTTAATTACTTGCATTTTTTTTTACCTCGCATTGTTAAATGTTACAGACGCCTATCTCTAGGCGTTTCGCTTATTGAAAGCTCATCAGTGTAACTAGTCAATATAGGGTAGTATTCCCTTCTGTATATCTCGCATTATCATGATGTATTGAAGCCTAGTTATACGCTTAGCTGACCACTCAGCTTTCGCATAATCTTCATTAGCTTCTACTTTCTGAGCGTATGACTCATCATTGTCCATTGCGTTTTTTATTTGTCTATTCATCTTTAAAACCTCTCAGCTTGTTAGTGTTTCGCACTTACTGAGTGCTCATCAGTTAGGCTAAGAAGCCTAAGACACACCAGCCTTACCCGTTGCGTCCGTCATAGCTGATATGATTTCTAAAAGTAGATTTTCAGTTAAACATTATCGGCTTGTCACATGCCATTTTTACATTAGAGGAATAACTTAATTTGTATCATGTCAGCCAGTTCTTACCGTGTTCGGTCTCGAGCTGGTTTGGTCTAATCTGTCTAGCTCATAACTAACCTATGAAGACCCCGACTCGCTCCCGCTTATCTCAACCTAGCCACTTCGCCTTGTCTAGACCAGCCTTTGAAAATCTTATTCGCTTTTGTACTCGCCGTACATATAAGCATTTCTTTAGCTTGAGTGAATTCTACAATGGAATAATACATCATGTCAACAAAAGAATGACATAAGAGTGAAATTAATTTACATATGGCTGATTCATTAGCTATTAGAAATAAAAATAGACCCGAGCACTCGGACG
>NHCX01000074.1 GCA_002168015.1 Verrucomicrobia bacterium TMED44 | reverse complement strand
TTCTGGGATTGCCACTTTTAAGGCCAAAGATCGATCGATCCCTGATCCCAAAAAGTAATAGCAAATAGGTTCCGTTCCATCAGGAAAAACTACCCCAGTAAGCTTGGATACATAATTCATTTCTTTCCCCGTGATCTCNGCTCCATCCAGTTCGATATCGTCNCCGAAATCCAAGCAGGAANCCATTAAGAAAANNAAAGNNAGAAAGAATAATCTACTNATAGTANATAAGTTTATAAATTGAAGGCACACCNTATTCATATTCATGGCATTGTTAACTCTTTTCAAGACATAGCTCCCTTCTTGAAAAATTCATAAAGGGTTTAAAATAGAAACTCCCTTTATTCAAAGGGTGAAACAGGAGGATCTCCATTTGTACCATAATAAGAAAAAGTGGAAGCATTTCCTTCATAGCCCCCAATACTAGATTCGCTGTGCCCAATTACCTCTCCGGAAATATCGCGGGTTATTTCAATTTGAATGATGACCTCTTTCTTACCCTGTTTTTCCAAGTGATCAATTAGACCATTTGAGAAATGACCAATTACATGGCCTGGAAAATCCACAAATTCAAATTCAACCAGATTATGCCCCTTGTTGTTTTGATTGCGGTCTATTTTCCAAGTCATAGAAAAATCCTCTACTTCTTCAATTTGAAAAACCGAGCAACCACTTACGGAGGTAAGAAATATCAAGGCAAAGTTAGGAATCCGAAGCATACACTTATTTCTTCTTAGGAAAAGAAACCTTTCCATCATACCCAACAACCACCATTTTCATTTCCATGTCTTTTAGCACATCAAGCATCTTTGACCTGATTGCTTTTTTTTCTGCTTCGGACTTCGTGCTCATAATTTCTTCCTTAAAACCTTTAATAGAATTAGGAATCCTGGTCACCATTACCCCCCAGTCATCCGAACTCCCCCCCTTGACCATCAGAGCAAGAAAGTTCTTATCATCGTTTTTCCATCCAAACTTTTTTTCAACCGCTTCATATACGATTTCAGGAATACCCACCTGCTTGGCTATTTCAGAATAAAAAGTATCCGGATCCTGATACTCATCGAATGGTTTTACTCCCTTGATCTTTCTGTCATACAACTTTTCAAAGAATTCAACTTTCCTGCGGTCGTCACTCGGTTTTACATCCTTGGAAAAACAGATTCCTGAAGAAAAAAGGGAAAGGGAAAAAAGGAAGACTATTTTAGAAATATTCATATTGATTTTGGGTGAAATATTTTAAAAAACTATTTAATTTTTAATTTTGCTTCATCGATTTGGCCCTTAAATCGTGAGTTTGAATCGTAACTTACCACTGTAGACTGTGAATCATTTCCAACCTCAAGCGGATCCTGAGGATGGTTATTAAATAGCCCCGGAAGTTCCCCTTCCCCTTCCACTACACCATCAATTTCAAATGATACTCCCCCATCGGACAAGAGTTCAACTGATAGGGAAACTCGTTTCTCGGGAAGAATTTNGGTTGCCCGAATGGTGTGCAATGTTCCGNCAAGTCGACAGGAAAAAGCCGGTCTACCATCGACAAGATAAAGAGAATAACCACAGCGGTTTCCGCCATGGGAAATTAAAACTCCACTCTTTTCTTTCCCTCGCGTAATCGAAAGTTTTATCACTATGGATTTCTGGGCAAACTTTGGTGCGTACTCACGAGCCACTTGGTCCCCGTGTTTTAAAATATAAAACCCCTCAGCGTCTTTCTTCAGTTTCTTTCTCACCTTGGCTGGATTTTCTTCTACATGACTGTAGTANGGAGTGATTTTAACCCGCTTTGCCCACTGTAACCACTCAGTCTGGAGTTCTTCGGCCTTGACCGCGTATGAATCAATTAGATTGTTCGTTTCGCAACGGTCCTCAGCTAAGTTATAAAGTTCCCAAGTTCGATTCTTATATCGGTTGTTTCCACGCACTAATTTCCAATCACCCTTACGGATCGCACTTGATTCGAAATGATCAAAACAAAGAACACGATCGTCGGTATTTCCTTCCCCTTTGAAGAAAGGGACCAAACTCTTTCCCTCAACCGGAATCAAGTCTTCGCCTTTAAAGTTCTTCGGGTAGTGAGCTTGGGAAACTTCTAGGACTGTAGGCATAAAGTCTATGAGGTGAACAGGAGAGCGAATCCAACGGTCGGTATCTATTATTCCCTTTGGCCAATGCACAAGTAGCGGGCTGCAATTGCCACCCTCATGATTAAAATGCTTATACATACGCAATGGAGTATTACTCAAGCAGGACCATGCACTCCCCACTGAATGATACGAGCCAGGGCCTCCCACATGTTGTAATTCCTTTCCCTCGTGAAGCTTGGTGAAACCTTTACGACTGCTTTGATCGAAACCAAAGGGGCCCCACTCGTAGCAGGCTCCATTATCACTGGTAAAAAGAATAAGGGTATTCTCAAGATCTCCACCCTTTTCCAAAAGCGATAGGATTTTGCCAATCCCCTGATCCACATGGTCGATCATTGCGGCAAAAGTAGCCATTCGGTAAACTAGGTCTTCCTGACGGTTTTGAGCAACATCCTTCCAGTTAGGGTTTGGTTTCCCAGCAAACTGATTGGCAATGTCGTCGCGGTCAACCGGTACATCCGAAAGCTCAGTAAATTTCCACGAATCCGTAACCAGACCCATTCGTTTTTGTTTTTCAAACCGTTCCTTCCGAAGTTTGTCCCAACCCTTGCGATAGGTCTTCAGGTAAGAGTCCCGGGTCTCAGCTGGCGCCTCCAAAGGAAAATGAGGTGAGGAATGAGCAAGGTATAGAAAGAAGGGCTCTTCTTTTTTCTGAGCCTGGCTAAGAAACTCGATTGCATAATCATTGAAAACATCGGTTGCATAATACTCCTCGTTTTCATACTTTAATTCCTCGTTCCTTCCTTCGGGCAATCTCTGGTAATTTCCCGCTTTCCACTGACTTGTGCTATGCCCGCGAACATATCCATAGTACTCGTCAAATCCACGCTCTGTAGGCAGTTCCTCGTGGCCAACATGCCACTTACCCACGCCATAGGTCAAGTAACCAACTCCTTTCAGAACCTCAGCTAAGGTCATGCATTGCTTGTTCAGTTTCCCAAGGTAAGCAGGGCCCAAGCGATCCGTTGAGTCCCGACCCGTAAAATTCGCAATCCCGGCTTGATGGGAATACAGCCCGGTAAGCAAAGAAGCCCGCGACGGACAGCAACGGGCTGAATTGTAATTTTGAGTAAATCGTAACCCGTTTTTTGCTAAACGATCCAAGTGGGGAGTTCTGACTTCTCCACCAAATGACCCAAGATCGGAATACCCCATGTCGTCAACCAACACGACAATTATATTGGGACGGGATTTAGCATCCAAAGAAAAAATTAAGCTCACAAACAGAGAAAGTAAAATCACAAACTTCATACCCCATTCTTTCTCACTTCGATTTATGCGTAAAATAAAATCGGAATCTAAATGGTGATTTGTTCTAATAAGATTGACATGTCCAATAAGGAGAAGAGTTCATCAGATTCGGAAAATTCCAAAGGTAGCAACCCTATGCTTTGGGCCGCCCCGATACTCGCAATTCTAACAAGTTGGATTTTTTATCAATTTGGTGAAATGGAAACCGGAGCAGTCTTCACACTTGGGATTGCGATTTGGACTGCACTCTGGTGGATATTCGAAGCGGTCCCTATTCCTATCGCCTCTCTCCTTCCTCTCTCCCTTCTCCCTCTCTTTGGCATCCTCGAACCCAAAGTAGTCGGTGAAAAATACGGACATCCCTTAGTCCTTCTTCTCTTTGGTGGTTTTCTTCTTTCCAAAGCGATGGAAAAAAGTGGTGCTCACAAAAGAATTGCCCTGATGATGGTCAATGCCTGTCCGAGGGGCGAAAAATTTCTTATTCTCGGGTTTATGATCGCGACGGCTTTTCTAAGTATGTGGATTTCAAACACGGCCACTACTTTAATGATGTTACCGATGGCTCTTGCCGTAGTACAAGAAAGCCGTAATCACCAATTGACCATTCCTTTACTTCTGGGTATCGCTTTTGCCGCCAATGTCGGAGGCATTGGCACGCCGATTGGAACCCCTCCCAATTTGGTGATGATTGGAGCTTATGCAGACCTTGGATTCCCTGAATTATCTTTTAGTGAGTGGATGAAATTTGGCATACCTGTGACAATCATTATGGTTCTTGTTATCTGGCTTTGGTTATCCCGTGGAATCACCGGTAATAAGGAAATTTCACTCCCCCATCCGGGAAATTGGCGAGTGGCTGAAATCAGAACCCTCCTTGTTTTCGGGCTAACCGCGCTTGCATGGATCACCCGCTCCGAACCTTTTGGCGGATGGAGAACCTGGCTTGATCTCCCGAGTGCCAATGATGCCAGTGTTGCCTTTATTGCAGTCATTGCACTTTTCTGCCTGCCCAGTGGGGGTGGTAATGGGGATCGCCTCCTTGACTGGAAGACCGCCAACCAAATCCCCTGGGGAATGCTGGTATTAGTTGGTGCTGGACTCTGCCTAGGTGAGGCCTTCAAGCAGTCCGGCCTGAGTGCATCCATTGCCGGCGTATTTTCGGGTATCGAAAGCCTCCCTCTTTTTGGATTACTGCTTGGAATCTGTCTTTTAGTGACCTTCCTCACAGAAATGACCAGCAATACAGCCACCACTAATGTTCTCATGCCTATACTTGGTGCCGCTGCAACTGCTTCGAATTTAGATCCAATCCTTTTGATGATACCTGCGGCGATGAGTGCAAGTTGTGCCTTCATGCTACCGGTAGCCACCATTCCGAATGCAGTGGTTTTTGGCACCGGCGAAATTACCGTGGGTAAAATGGCCCGTGAAGGTCTGGTATTGAATATTCTCGGAGCAGTTGTAATTTCTGTCATCTGTTTTTTCTTACTTTCTTAACTTTCAAGTCTCCTCCCTACACTAAAAGTCTAACCCCACCATTTCTTCCTCCATGAAAATTTTGTCCTCCGCTTTATTGATTATCTTTTTACCCATTGCGACCATTGCCAAGGAACGCCCATCTAAACCCAATGTGGTCTTAATCCTTACCGACGACCTGGGTTGGCAGGATGTTAAATGCTATGACATCGATGAACCGTCCCCCATGGAGACCCCGCATATTGACTCCCTTGCCAAAAGAGGGGTGAAGTTTTGGCAGGCCTATGCTCCTGCACCAACATGTGCCCCCAGTCGTTGTGCAATCATGAGCGGAAACCACCCAGCCCGCGCCCAGAAAACCCATGTGGTTGGTGGAGCTCCTCCTACGCCCAATCATAAATATGGATGGACTATGATAGCACCTTGGTACAGTGGGCGCATGCAGGAAAACGAAATAACCCTCGCCCGTGTTCTTCAATCAAATGGATATGTAACGGGACACTCAGGCAAATGGCATATGGCCATTGATCACGAGGCTTTTCCTCAACCTGAAGACCAGGGATTTGACTGGACGAGAAGCAACCGAGGTGCACGTTCAAGGATGCAAAGCCGAATATCTGGCTTTGCCTCGAATCAGAAAAAGGATCCATTCCGTCTGGATAAAAATGGATACCCTTACCATCAGACCTGTGAAGATGCTCTTACCTTCCTTCGTGACAATCATCAAAAGCCATTCTTCCTTTATTATGCGACCTGGTTGGTACACACTCCTATCCATACCCGTTCTGAAAAGCTGCTCGAAAAGTACTGCAAAAAACTAGGCGTAAAAAGACCCGAGAGTCAGGAAGGCTGGACGATGAAGGGTCAAACAAATCCATTTTATTGTGCCATGGTCGAAGAACTTGATTACTACATGGGAAAAGTATTCGAGTTTTTAAAAAATACCGATGATCCGAGATGGCCCGGGCACAAACTTATTGAAAACACTTACATCATCTTTACCTCGGACAATGGAGGAATGGAGGGACACGCCAAGGAGATCATCACTGACAACTATCCCCTCGACAAAGGAAAGATATCAGCGATGGAGGGAGGAACTCGTGTGCCTCTTATTATTACCGGCCCAGGAATTCCGAAAGGGGTTGAATCTGATGTAATGGTAAACGGCCTCGACTTCTATCCTACCCTGATCACTCTTACCGGGACTGAACGCCCCAAAGACAAAGAGCTGGATGGGTGTGATTTGGGCGATCTCCTACTCAAAGACCCAACCAACCCGAATCTCGTAAAAAATAAGGACGGTAAACGGAGGGACACGATGGTGTGGCATTTCCCTCACAGCGTGGCACTGGAAAGTACAATTCGCGTAAATGGATACAAACTAGTCCGCAACTACAACCATCAGTTCGATGAACGCACCACAGAACTTGAACTTTACCAACTATACAAAACTGAAAACGGAAAACAAGTTAGAGTCGATATCGAAGAAGCCAACAATCTGGCATCCCAAAACCCAAAGCTTACCAAGGAATTAAATCACAGACTTTCATCAATTCTGAAAGAAATGGATGCGAGTTATCCGTACTATAATCCACGGGCAAGTACGATTGGTCCTNAAAAGAGATTGGTTCCTGTTGTAAAGTCTCATCAGCAGGCTTCGAATGTAGCGACATTTACTTTNACTGAAAACGGTGCCCAAGTATACCGTGCTGACCTCATCTATTCCTTAAACGGCGGAGAAAGATATGAAGAGTGGTTCCGCATCAAAGATGGTGTTCGAAAGAATAATGAAATCAGCTTCCCTTTACCCAAAGGAACCACTCATTATTTCCTGAATCTAATCGATGAAAACAATTTTCTGGTCAGCTACCCACAAGCACCTGACTACGCAGAACTAAGCAAGACAAAAGACAAATTTGCAAAGTATGCGATTGCCAAAAAGTAAGAGCATCAACGCAAAATCCCACTGAGAACAACTTCTCGAATCAAAGATTGAATCTGGTAATTATTAGGTTTGGTTCGATCGATAATCTCATCAATTACCAAAGAATCTTCCGGTTGTAGCTCACGGGAAAGGGCAAATCTCATCAAATGACCGATAAACGCTTTGGCCAAACGGTCTTTTTCCTGAAGCAGGGTATTTTTAAACTGAGCAGGGTTTTGGTACAGATGTTTTCTCATTAACTTACCACTGGCATCGACTTCTCTTCCATTTGGATATTTTTCCCTCCAGCGTCCGGCCAAATCAAAATTCTCCATCGCAAAACCAAGCGGATCGAGCTTGGAGTGACAGCCGGCACAATCTGGGTTTTCTCGATGTTGAGCAAATCTTTCGCGAACAGTCAGGTGTTTGGAGTCCCGATCATCTTTCAAGGGAGGAACATCATTCGGTGGTGGTGGTGGTGGATCATTTAGAATGACTTCGATAATCCATGCACCACGTGCAATAGGATGACTACGCTTAGGACCTGAAGTCATACTAAGCATCGCCGCATTCGTTATCACTCCTCCATATCGTGGGTCGTCAGAACTTACTCTCTCAAAAACTGTCGACCGTAACTGATGACGAATACGATTATCATACACTTTCTGGGCTTCTGCTTTTAGTTTTGATTCCTTAATGACCTTGGGTGCCCTATTAATAGCACGAATTTTGTCCTGAATCTTTTTCTCTAGAAAGGATTTTTCTTTTCGAATATTTTCGGTTAAAGCAGAAATTAATTCATCATTGGAAAGGGTCACATGCATTCCTTTGATTGATTTGCTAACCTCCTCACCGCTCAACGCCCGGTCATAGAGCCTAGCCTCCTTAATTTTCACTGCTAAATATTTTCCCTCCCCGGCAGGAGGATGCCGAAGACCAAAGAAGACTGATGTCTTTTGAGCAGGGAAAAAAGCTAATCGCTTTTCATAAGGGGTGCCGTATTCTTCTCCATTTCTAAACAAAGTAATTTTTCCATTGTCAGAATAGGTCATCGCTAAATGAAGAGGTTTCCCGGTTAAAACTTCAGGTTTTGATCCAACAAAATCTTCAGTACGAGCAAAACCATTACTTCCCGAAATCCAATATTTCGACATACGTTCACCCAAAACAATTGAGTCAAAAGCACCGGGTCCATTGATAGTCATAACCCCTCCACCACGCTGTTTAAGATCATCAAGTACGATCCAAGCCTCCAATGTCTTGGCATGNAATTCAAAGGGTAGTTTGGGGCTCTCAAGATANGAGTTATTAAGAACCACACTACCTTGTTCGAAAGAAATCTTCCCATGGGATTTAAGATTAAGATCGCTGATTGAACAGTCTAAGTNCTCATCGAGTTTCCAAAAGGCAACCGGACTTAAATCAACGGGGATTTCACCCTGCTCCTTTATGGTATTAACCTTCGACTCGAGCAGGCTATTTCGAATTGGATTTAAATTTTTAGATAACTTTTCCCGCAATTCTCTTAATTCCAGAGTCAAACCATCTATCTTATTCCTCTTCGAATCATTGTCAGAACGCACTTTTTGAAAATCTTCTTCTGCGGGTTTAAGTTCATTTGGTGAATACCAAGTTTTCAGGAATTCGTTTTGATAGGCAAAAGAAGGGGAAATCAAGTCGGTTATCGATCGATTTTCCAGAAAAACAGCATCAAATAAAAGGAGGGGTTCCAAAACCATTGTGAGGCTGGCTGAGTAATCTTTATCAATGGAGAAGTAACGGCTAAGTTTTGGGTCAGGAGTAGCTGCCAGTGCATTTTCAAGCTGCATCCATTGCGATGGAAAACTATCGAGAAATCTTTGAATCTTAGGGTCATTTATCATTCGCTCAAATGTCTGTCGAAGATAGGACTCATCCAAAATTTTACCCGATTCTGCTGCTTTTTGTAGTTGGTGATCAGGTCCACTCCCCCAGAGCATGAATGAAAGATCGGATGCCAAACGATATGCTTTGTCCCCAGCAATTGTCTCATGACGGAAAAGAAAAAGTGGGGAAGAAAGAACACCTGAAATGGTTTTCTTCATTCCCAATTCATATGATTTTTGCTTATTAATCATGTTGAGTGCATATGAAACATAACGATCGATTGTTTCCCGATCGACAGATGAACGAAAAGCAAGTGGCATAAAATTACTCAATCGTTGCCGAACTGAAGTTTCTACAGAATGATTATTTTCTGGAGCTTCAAATAGCTGTGTCCATTTCCCCACAGTTTTCCGGTTAAAGTCAGGACTCTCGAGGATAGAAACGCTCAGTTTCAAAAAGGAGTCCAGTAAAAGGGGGGAAAGAGTGAGTTGATCCTGCTGGTTGTCAAAACCATGAGCCGCACGCAAATCCTTGGGGAATGGATTTACATCTTTCATTCCGGGAGTAGAATTTCGCGAATTAGAAACAACTCTTACCCTATGAGGCATTTTGCGATCCTTGGAATTCAGGTAATTCGCTTGCCGAATCATCATTTTTTCGGGCAGCTCAAAAACATCCATTTTGAGATCAAATAAATCCCTGACTGCATTGTTGTATTGAAAACGGTTCAAACGACTAAGGGCTCTTTTTTTGAAATCGCTTTTTTTACTTTCGATGGCTTCAACCAAAAGTCTTTTTAGACTGCTAACCAACTCGTTTCGTTTTGCCATGGGAATTTGGGGTTCCTCCTCTGGGGGCATTTCCTGGTAGTCAATTACATCAAGTAGATTTTCAATTAACTTGGGTTTTGAAATCAAGGATTTCAGATCTCCGATTGAACCAAGATCAACTTTACCCTTAACCTTTTCCCCGGAGTGGCATTGAAAGCAATATTGCTTAAAAACTGGTTTTAAGTCTTCNGAGTATTCATCTGCAACCAACGAGCTACCNAATGATGCTATGAAAACACCAGAAGCAATACGAAATAAATTTCCTGGCATGGACTAGGTCCACATATCGGAGATTACGCCTGTACTGTCTGCAAAGCTATCAAGCTCAAGTCCCATCAGGCGTGCAAGAGTAAGCCAGAGATTGGCATTCAGGGTACCACTCTTGCATTTGATGAAGCGTCCCTGTTTAACCTGACCCTGCCCTTTCCCTGCAACAATCATGGGGAGATCAAAATACTGGTGAGTTGCCCCATCTCCTAAACCCGCACCNTAAGTNATCAAAGAATTGTCAAAAAGGTTGGTTCCGTTCGCCTCTTTCAATTCCTTCATTCTGGAAATGACATAGGAAAACTGTTCCAAGTGAAAAATATCTATTTTTTGAANTTCTTTTGCCACCTCTTCCTTTTTTTGATTATGCGTCATGTTATGATGCTGGACGGGTTTCGGAAAAACATCCTCGTACATCAATGATGCATCCCACCTTTCAGGGCCAATCATCAAGGTGCTCACATTGGTGATGCCCATCTGTAGCGCCGCGAGCATAAGATCTGCCTGCAAACGGATATACTCACCTCGCGGTAAAACTTCATTTGTGGGTTGTTTAAGATCTACTGACTGAACCAATTTCTCCAGTTTCTTGATCCGTTTCTCAATATCACGAACCATTGAAACAAAACCATCAAGGGTATCGCGATCGCTTCCCCCAAGTTTGCGGGCGAGACTGTTGGTATCAGCCAGAATTAAATCCGTTACATTTTGTACATGGTTACGAAATGAATCTGCCATGAACAATCGGTCATACAGCTTTCGAGGATTCTTGATGGAAGGAGCAATTTTTCCGGGACCATACCACGATATATTATCAAAATAAATGTCCTCTTTACCTGCTGTGAAACCGTTGCATGAGATTTCCAAAGTGTTAAAAACAGAAGTGTGCCCGACTTTGTCACCTATTACCTGATCCAGACTTCTGCCATTTGGGTATCTCATTCCTTTTTCCGCAGCCTGTTCAGGAGAAACACTCGTAAGATAGCATGAGGCTCCCTGCGCATGAACATCCTGTCCGTTCTTAAATGAGCGATCCAATCCAGTGATCATGGAAATGTCGTCCCGGTGCTTTTCCAAAGGACGCATCGTGGAGGTAAACTCCAGTGGGTACACTCCAGGTTTGTTCACGAACCGATTTTNATCCTTAATTTTGTCAGCATTGAAGCCACCCACAAATCCGGGTAGAATGGCATCTTCCTCTCCCGGAAAGAAGTAACGGCGCAAAATCCCATTCGGGATATACATCATTACCAATTTTTTGTTTGGAAGAAGATCAGGCGCATTTGCCTTGGCAAGTGAAGGTAAAAACGGCAATGCCACCGATGCTCCTGTGGTGGTAATAAATTGTCTGCGTGAAAATTTCATAAAATATTGTGTAATAATGTAAAAAAATCTCAGCTGTTTTCTCAAGCCAGATCGTTAAACTTTATGAAATTTAAAAAGTAAGAGGCGAACCTTTCATCTCCAAACCTGAAGGAATGGATTAGTTTCTGACCGAGCGATAAAGAAATGCGTCCGAGGTAACCAAGGAATGAATCAGAGCTTTCATACTGCCTTCACTTTCTCGATAAGCTTTGTGGGCGGCTAAGAGAACAGGTCTGTCGTGAAGAGTTTCATTGCGTCCCATCCAAAAGCGGAAAGCATGGCGAATAAAGACCTGCTCCACTCTTTCGCTGTTTGCAAGCTTTTCAATCATCTCCAATGCGTTCTTCACGGGTCCATCCAGAGAAGGATCCCCGGAGTCCACAATTTCTCCACTNGTATCCACCGGTTTGTCGAACTCGGATGTCCTGTATAAGCCAGCATGGTTATACATTTCAAAAGGAAGCCCAAGTGGATCCATTTTCTCGTGGCAACTCCAACAATACTTTTCTCGCGTTACCCGCATGCGCTCTCGCAAAGAAACATTTGGTTCGTCCGGTAATTGGGCATCCACTGTGATCGGTACATCGGGGATACCTCCGCCCAGCAAATGTTCCCTTACCCAAATACCGCGGTGAATCGCATGGTTGTCCATTGCATCAGAATGAGAGACCAGCCAACTGGGTTGTGTAAGAATGCCGAGTCTTTGCCCCTCCGGTGCAGTGGCAAGAGTACGCTCCGGAGTCATTGATCCGTTACCAAAGGAACGACGGCTAACGCGGGCATAGATCCGATCACCCTTCAAATTAGCGACATCAAGGTTTGTATTAAATCTACTACCGGCCTTTCTCTTAAGGTCGGTCATTTTCTTTATCAAGGCTTTCAGCTCCTTTTGCTTGGCAGTCAGTGTTTTTTTGAGCGTTTTATGACTCTGTTTCTCTTTTACTTGAGCTTCCAAAGCATTAACTTCCTTCGTCAGTATCTTTCTTTCTTCTGCAATTTCAAACGTAGCTAATTCTTCAGCCTTAGCTTTTTCCTTTTGGGCAGCTTCTCTCTCTTCTTTCGTAAGCCTGCGATTAAAGTAAGTACGATCCTTTCCCGAAACAACGATCTTTTGGGTAGTTAAAAGCTCGTTCAATACATCTTTATCTTCCTCCAGAATGAGCTCAATCAGGCGATCCGTACTCGCAGCAGCTTCAAACATAGCCCGAAAATGAGATGCACCTTTTGCAGCGACACCAGTGCTACCCAAAGCTTTTTCATCCTTACAAATATAACCACCTAAGTCATGATCAAAGAAATCCCGAAAGAAACGAAGAACTCTAGGTTTACGGAAGGAATCATCTCCTAACATGCGGGAAACCTCACGCATTACATCTTCCCTTGTTCGCATCTTTCCATCTGTGATTGCCTTCCTCAAGGATTCATCTGGAGGAATGTAACTTAGGGAATGGTTTACCGCCAATCCAAGTTCCCAGTCCTGCAACATAACCCGGCCATGCTCATCAGCTTTACCCTGCTTCGCGAATTCCGTACGAAACAGGGCATCACGATCCAGAAAGATTGCGGAAAGCCCCAAAAATGCACCATCTTCTGGACCTATCTTATCAATCGATTCCTTAACGATTTGAAGATATTCCGAAACTTCTTTTTCCGATGCTGGACGGAAAGTCAGTGCTTCGAAAAGAAAGGCAATAGTTTTACGAATCGAATCCTCCGAAAATTTTTCCTGCCTCAACAAATCATACACTGGGGTGATAGGCCTGACCACCTTGGTATTATAGACAATCGCAGAAGGTAAGCCACGAAGATCCTCATTTGGTTTGATTGCATCATATGTTTTGGGATTGTCCGTTATTTGCTCGGGAAACTCGACCAGACTCATTGGCCCGTAAGCCATGTATTTTAGAATATCCTCTGCCTTGGCAAGAATCTGGGTAGCTTCAGAACTATTTACGGAATAAAAATCCGCATAGTTCTCAAACCCATGTTTGCGGTTTGATGACAAAACAACAGGAATGCTTTTAACCGCAGTCTGGTAGGCAACCGTTCCGCCCTCCCATCGGATAATCCGGTCGGTACCAAAATACAGCTTCAGCTCGCCTCCATGATTTATAGGCACAAAATCTCCCCGGGTACGCAGACCGGGCTTATTTGGATCAAAAGATGGTTCTGTATTAATTAGTTCATTAAGACGGGTAATATGTTCCTGTGGAGTTATCCGCCAGATACGTGCTGGTGAAGAAGTGGGTTTAAGTTTTATTCCAACCGGCAAATCACCAAACAAAAGATTGTGGTCCAAATAGTTAGCCTTCTTGGGATCCAAATGAGCCTTAAAACCTCCTTTATCTTTCATTTCATTCTGTAGCTGTTGGACAATCCAATCAGAGAATGCCAGTCGACGAATCACATCGGGTCTTTTCTTGTTCTTTGGAGGCATTTCTCCCATGGTCACCTGTGCCCAAACCGATTTCCAAACCGAAGCATTGATCTGATCCACAGGACCCAAATCCAGAAGATTTAAACCTGCCTCACTTGTTTCATCATCGTGGCAATCAAAACAGTGAGCTTCGAGAAACCCTTCAGCAACCTTTTCAAAATTACCAGATATAGTTGAACCAGGAATGTAATCCTTACCATAAGAGGAAAAGAATACTCCAAGGACAACCGCTGCCTGAGCGAATTTCCTAAACACGACTAAGTCAGGATTTCTTTTAATGGTCCCGTACCCGAATCGTACTTCTTTGCCATGGCATCACTCATATTGAACCTGTCGCCTGCAACTCCATTAACACGAAGTAATGAGTTATAAAGGGCATTGATGGGGCGCTTCCCATCCAACTGGGTGAAACAACCTGTTTTAAAAACACCGTCGCAATTACCGAGCAGCATAACTGGCCAATTCGTACCACTTGTGTGCTGTTTATCTGCATTATTACTGGTGTAAACAATCAGAGTGTTATCCATCATCGAGCCATTACCTTCTGGTACGCTTTCGAGTTGTTCCATCAATTTAACCAGCATCCGGCAGTTATACTGACGAATTTTTATCCAAATAGGATTATCTTTTTGCGGCATGTGTCCAAGATTGTGTCCCTGTTTTTCTACGCCCAAGCCCTTCCATGCTCCAAAGATTTCTCCACGGCCCGATCCAATGGTTAAGGTGTTAGTGGTACCGGATTTTAAAGCAGAAATGCCGAGATCTAAGAGGGTATCGTGCCAATCGGTTTCGAATTCAGGATTGGTGTATCTTTCGTCCACCTCTGGAGCAAATTTCTTGAGATGCCCGGACACCTTCGCCAATCGATCACGCAAACCGTTCATTTCCTCAAATCCACGAACATACTGATTGTAACGATTCTTATCACTCAAGGGTAGTGCTTTGCCTTCATGAAATGACATCTTTTCAATCCTATCAAGCATGGAAGAACGAGCCTCATGTTGATCACGAATGTCCCCGTCTGAAATTCCACCATATAATAACTGATATAAATGGTTTGGATTGGAATGCATGAAGATCGGTTGGCCCGCTCCACTAGCAGAAAGATTCGCCACAGTCGGTTTGGCTCGCATATTCTCAATGGAATCCATTCCAATACACAAATGCGGAAGCAAAGTCTCCGGTAGTACCTTACTCAATTCATAATCAATTGTGGGTCCACTGGGTGGCACCCCATCACTACCACGATACCCACCTAAGGCTCCGAAAAAAGGACTATGTGCCGGGCTGGTATGCTTACCATGCAAGCCGTTGATTATATGCAACCGATCCTTAAAAGGTTCGAGTGCCTCGATCGGTTCAGGTAATTTAGCCTTGGAAAGTGATCCACTGTTCTTCATCCCATCCGGAATGCAGGTACCCGGATCAAAACCTTGGTTTTGCATAAAGAAAATTACCCTCTTCAT
>NHCX01000073.1:1265-13366 GCA_002168015.1 Verrucomicrobia bacterium TMED44 | reverse complement strand
TCGGCTAAGTCCGGACTGGTCAAAAAAGTCGGAGGTACCTACAAAACCCCTGAGGGTGGGGTGCCCTTGGCGAATCTTTGGCTTACTCAGGCAAATGCGATGGGCCTCAAACTTGATCGCTTTGCCGATAGTACCAACATAATTTCTAGCCTGCTAGCTTAAAAATTAGCTTCCGGTAGGAGTTTTATTTTTCGGTCGGTCACGAAAGTGCCGAATGGAATGAGGGTGGCGATAAATAGGTAAACTCCAAATTTTAGAGTCCAGGCGAATTTCTTCATACAAACTGCCAAAAGTAAACAGTAGGCAACAAAGAGAACGCCATGGGCCATGCCGGTGATTTTGACTGCCGTAGGCATGTCATAGGCATATTTTAGAGGCATAGCGATGAAGAGAAGGAGGAGGTAGGAAACCCCTTCGATATTTCCAAGTATTCGTAAAATTTTGATCATGCGAGTGTGAGCTATTTTTTTCTGAGATAAAAAAGTCGTACTTGTAAGATAATCGCAAACAGACCGGCGATCAACAATCCAAACCAAATAGCCGAGTTGAAATCCTGATATAAGTTTTGGGGGAGCCCAATCATTTCTGAATTTTCAGATATCCAATGTAGAGGAATGATTGATAGTGGATTGATAGCCAAAAGCTTCAAAATCACGCCCATATTTTCCTCCCCCCAACCGACTCCAAGTACGAGGCTCGCCAATAAGGGAGTGATCCATAACAACCCAATGAACCCCCAGAAACCAAGGTTGAACCATTGTTCACGACTGGCCTGCAGATAGAAAACGGTAAGAAACAGAGTGGCAGCGGGAATGATGCATAAGGATAGAAAGGAAGAACCGAGTGCCCAGAAATCAGAATTCAAAGCCAGGTTGATCAATGCGGAATAAGTAAACAGAGTGATCAAGCCAAGGATCAGTACGATCCCCAATCCGCTGCTCTCATCCGCCGTTCGGGGAATTCGAGGCAGATTAAACTTCGCGACCCTTTGGATTCCTTTGAGATATAGATGACGGTTCGGGCAGCAAATATTGACCAGGCAAAGAATAAACAGCAGGGAAAGGGAGAAGAAAATGGAAATGACTAAAATGAGACGCCCGATCATGTTATCCTCTCTTCCTTTGAAAGAATTGGCTGAAAATTCCTGTCCGATCAGCCCGCTTGCTTCGCCCTTATCAAAAAAAGTCCATAGACACCCAAGAAGAAGAAATTGAAAAATGAAGAATATAACAAACGCAGATGCTTTTGATAGTGCAGGAAGAGACTGATTTTTCCACTTTCGATAACCCGTGACTAAGAGGGTTAAAATGAGCAGTCCCTGCATCAGAAAAGTAAAAGTTGTAGGAGAAATTGTCAGATCAAAGAAGGGTACATCCTGCCAAAATTCCACGAAATTGGATTTATAATCCATGCGGGATATTTGTTCGATTCCTTCTTTCTGTAAAATTGGGAGTATTTTTCCAAAGTAGGTTGGAAGAATGGTAAGGAAAGATAAGAAAGAAATGCCTGCCTGCCCGAGTCCTGGTAGCACAATATACAAGCCAAGGACGACTATGCGGGAAACCCAGGAGGCCGCCCGAGGTTTGGGCACGACCAAACCCACTGCATGGGCAGTGAGGTGGTAGAGGATGACGGAACAAAAGAAAACNGAATACAATTGAATGATGTTTGCCAGTGGCAGTTTTCCCACGAGGATGGCGTGCCCNAGGAAAGGGANAGTGAAGAAAAACATGTAGTATTCGCGGGCGGGGATTCCAAAAATATAGCCAGCAATTTTAGAGAGTGGATTCATGGGAGTCATACGCTGGTAGTCGAGCAGNCCCGATTCTCTTTCTTCGGCAGTGATCGAAGCTACCCGNCCGGTTCCCAAAAACATCAAGTAAAACCCCTGGAGCGCGAGAAGGAAAGTAAAGGCATTGCGGGCTCCATTCACGGGAATGCTTTCTCCTTTTCCCCATTCTTTAGTTGTAGGGTCNTGGACCCAGTGACCCTCAGATCCATTAAGGTAAGCAGTCAGGTAAAGGGTTGAGCATACGATCAGGGAAAACAGACCGGCGGCGATCAAATGTTTGAGGCGCAGGTTCTCCCGGATTCCTTTAAGAATGAGTGGATTCATGAATCTTGATCAAATGAGGAGGATCCTGACTCAATCTCCAAAAATAGATCTTCCACTTTTGATTTACGAGTGGTGAACGAGGTGACTTCCACTCCGAGTCCAATCATTTGTGAGAGAATTTCGGGAACTTCCTCACGACTTCCAGAATGAATGATTTGAAAATGGGTTTTCGATTCATTGGTTTCTTTCAGACCTGAAAGAGTTGCGTGCTGCTGAACCCATTCTGGGAGTTCGGGAAATGATCTAAGGAGTTCGATCTCAAGGGTTCTTTGGGTGTGTTTACTATGGGTAATTTCTTCCAAAGAACCACATACGACCATTTTTCCATTTCGCATAATGCCAATTTCGTCACATAGATCCTCGAGTTCAGTAAGGACATGCGAGGAGACAAGAATGGTTTTCCCCTCATCTGCAAGTTTCCTCAGCAGCTTGCGCATATCAATACGGGCCTTGGGGTCAAGGTTGGCTCCGGGTTCATCGAGTAGCATGACAGAGGGATCATGCACAAGCGTTTTGGCGAGCAAGGCCCTTTGTTTCATTCCGCGGGACAAGGATTTACACAGTTCCCTGCGCTTGGTGGTTAGTTCAGTCTGAGCTAAGGCTTTTTCCACCTTTTCTTTTCTTTCGACGACTGATTGTCCGTAGGCGTGAGCAAAGAGATCGCAAAATTCTTCGACCCTCAGATCNTCATAGACTGGAGGGAAGTCAGGCATGTATCCGAGCATACGTCTCGCATGCTCCGGTTGGTGCAGGACAGAAGTCTCTCCAAGCATAATTTCTCCATAGGTTGGTTCGATCAAAGTCGCGATGGCTTTGATGGTGGTAGTTTTTCCTGCACCATTAGGCCCGATCAGTCCAAAAACCGTACCCGGTTTTACTGAAAACGAGAGATTGTCTACAGCGACAAAGTCTCCGTAGTGAATTTTAAGATCTTGAACNTGGATCATGGGAAGAAACGGTGATTGGAAAATAAAAATGACTTCAGGTCAACTTTTCCTTGCCTTAGGTTAAGCGCAAGCGACATAAGGTAGTGATGACGAAAAATTCATCTAAATTCTTACTCGCTACGCTCATCTCCTTTTCTGCGGTCACTTCCTTTTTACAAGCAGAAAAATCTCTCTTTGACGGAAAGTCTTTGCATGGGTGGGCTGGTAACCCTGATCATTGGAGTGTGAAGAATGGAGCCATTGTAGGAGAAAATACCAAAGAGAAACCAACGAAAGGAAATACCTTTCTCATTTGGAAAGGCGGCAAACTGAAAGATTTCGATCTTACGCTGGATTGTAAGATTGATGCCGGGAATAGCGGAATTCAATACCGAAGCTTTGTTAAACCCGGAAAGCATGATGGATGGCGAATTAGTGGATACCAGGCTGATTTTGAAGCAGGGGACCGTTTTTCCGGCATTTGCTATGGGGAAGGTTTTCGGGGAATTCTTTCCATGCGTGGAGAAAAGACTATTTTGACTTTGGACTCGAAAGGGAAATTACAAAAAAAAGCAGAAAAGTTTGGGGACACAAAAGAGCTAGGAAAGACAGTCAAGAAAGGTAAATGGAATACTTACCGCATTACGGCCAAGGGCTATGAATTCACTCACTATATCAATGGAGTGAAGATGACTGAACTAATCGATAATGACGAAAAGACTCGCCGAGCGGATGGTTTGCTTGCCTTTCAGGTGCATCAAGGGCCACCGATGAAGGTTTATTTCAAGAACATCGTTCTTAAGTAAATATTTTCTTTTCGGATGGCAGCTATCCCATCCAAGCAAATTGATTTGCGGAGCGATACCGTAACGCAACCCTGTGTGGGTATGAGGGAAGCGATGGCCCGGGCTGAAGTGGGTGATGATGTGAACGGGGATGACCCTACGGTTATTCGTCTACAGGAGAAAGTGGCCGGTTTGCTAGGGATGGANGCCGGTCTTTTCGTGCCCAGTGGNACNATGTCCAACGCGGTAGCGGTGCGNACGCACACGCAACCCGGGGATGAGATNATNGCNGAGGAACATAGTCATTTATATGTGTATGAAGGNGGAGGCTACGCTGCTTTATCTGGTTGCTCTATTGCATTGGTTCCGAGCGAGCACGGGATCATGGCCCCCGCGGATGTACGGAATCGTATTCGCAAAGCGGAAGGAAGTCGGAGTCACTACCCGAATGCATCCCTTATCTGCCTGGAAAACACTTCTAACCGGGGAGGCGGTACGATCTATCCAATGGAGATATTGAAAGAGATTTCCGAAATTTCCCGCGAGTACGATTGCCGGATGCATTTGGATGGAGCTCGATTATTCAATGCAGTGGTGGCATCTGGACTTAGTGCTCCGAAAATGGTTGATGGGTTTGATTCTGTATCGGTTTGCTTGTCCAAAGGATTAGGAGCACCTGTGGGCAGTGTGTTAGTNGGTTCCAGAGACTTTATTGAGGAGGCTCACCGTTGGAGGAAAATGCTCGGAGGGGGAATGAGACAAGCGGGGATTTTGGCGGAGGCGGGAATTTATGCTTTGGACCATAATTTACATAGACTCGCTGATGATCATCGTCGTGCCAAGAACCTTGCCCAAGGTATCGAACAAATGCCNGGACTCGCCGTCCGAATCGAAACTGTAGAGACCAACATGGTTTATGTGAAGACGGAGAGTTCTGCAAATGAATGGCAACGAAAGCTTTCGGAAAGGGGAATTCTTTGTTTTGCGATGGACAATAACACCTTGAGAATGGTGGTGCATTTGCACATCAATGACTCCCAGATCGATGAAGCCCTACTCATTCTTTCTGAACTTGCAAGGGGATGAGTGGAAGTAAGGGAAAAGTTGTGATTGCAGGTGGATCCGGTTTTCTCGGTCAAGCCTTGGCTGCATCGTTGATCAATGATGGTTTTGAGGTGACTATTCTTAGTCGTAGAAAAAAAGAAGCATCTGATGGTGTTGGGAAAGTGGTCTTGTGGGATGCGAAAACTTTAGATGACTGGCATGAGGAACTGGATGGAGCCTTTGCTCTATTTAACCTGACGGGGCGTTCGGTTGATTGCCGGTACACGCAAAAAAATAAAGATTTGATTCTCCATTCAAGGTTGGATTCAACTCAAGTACTGGGAGAGGCGGTTTCGACCTGNCAGNAACCTCCATCCGTCTGGCTAAAN
This sequence comes from Verrucomicrobia bacterium TMED44, assembly GCA_002168015.1. Lineage (GTDB taxonomy): Bacteria > Verrucomicrobiota > Verrucomicrobiia > Opitutales > Seribacteraceae > Seribacter. Next base: position 8,106 of record NHCX01000073.1, on the reverse strand, counting down.
GCAAGCACTGCGACAATCTATGAGGATCGTCGGGGAGATTTGCCTCCGCATGATGAGGGAAGTGAAGGGGATGCGGAGGGGTTCTCTGAAGAAGTGGGTCGAGCCTGGGAAAAGGAATTTTTTAAACAGGCGCGGGATGGTGTGCGGCAGGTAGCGTTGCGAATCAGTATCGTTCTAGGCGAGGGAGGTGGTGCATTTCCAGTGATGCGAAGGTTTGCTAAATTGGGTCTTGGTGGATCCCAGGGACCTGGAGATCAGTGGATAAGTTGGTTGCATATCGATGACTGGGTGGGGATTGCCAAGTTTATTATGAAGAATTCTATGTTATCGGGTCCAATCAATCTCGCATCCCCTAATCCAGTTACCAATCGGGAATTTATGCAGGTGATGCGAAAAGAGTATGCTCCTCTGGGTATCGGTTTCCCGGCTCCCAGTCCGGCTATTTATGTAGGAGCTATTTTTTTGGGAACGGCCCCAGAATTAGTTTTGAAGAGCCGAAAAGTAATTTCTCAAAAGCTTGCGGATACGGGATACCGATTCCAACATCCGATGATTGGCACTGCAGTGAATTCATTAACAGGAAAACCAAATTAAATTAAATAAAATCTCATTTTTCTTGATTGAAAGATGATCATACTTAGGAATGATTGTAATGGGAAAAACAGGGGTGTTTTGGAAAATTAAAGTTTGGGTGGGATTGGTTGTGATTGGGGCAGGTTCAGTATACTCTCAGTCTTCCAAGTCTGATGTGGTTATTTATGGCGGGACTTCGGCAGCGATGACAGCTGCGGTCCAAGTGAAAAGGATGGGGAAATCCGTTGTGATGATCTCTCCGGATATCCATCTTGGTGGTCTTTCCAGTAGCGGACTGGGGTGGACAGATAGCGGTAAGAAACAGGCGATTGGTGGTATAGCCCGTGAGTTTTATCACCGTGTGTGGAGACACTACCAAGGAACAGAGGCGTGGACTTGGCAAAAAAAAGAAGAATATGGAAACCGAGGTCAGGGATCTCCCTCGATTGATGGTGATCGAAGAACGATGTGGATATTCGAGCCAAAGGTGGCCGAAATGATTTTTGAATCGTGGATTAAGGAAAATCAAATTGAGGTCGTAAGAGATGAATGGTTGGACCGGGAAAATGGAGTAGAACAGAAAAACGGAAGAATTGTTTCCATTACAACGCTTTCCGGGAAGAAATTTGAGGGGGATATGTTTATTGATTGTACTTATGAGGGAGACTTGATGGCTGCTTCAGGAGTTTCCTACTTTGTGGGACGGGAAGCCAATTCTGTATACGGAGAGACTTTGAGTGGTGTGCAAACCCGAAATGCATCCAAGCATCAGTTCGCAGGCATGATTGACCCTTTTGTGCAGGAGGGAGTACCAGGAAGCGGTCTGTTAGCCCGAATTAGTAAAAATGGTCCCGGAGAGGAAGGTTCTGGAGATACAAAAATGCAAGCTTACAATTTCAGGGTGTGTTTGACTCAAGTGAANACCAACCGTTTGCCTTTTCCTCAGCCTGAAGGATATGACCCTGCCCAGTATGAACTGTTGCTGAGGACCTTGCAAATGGGCTCGAGGCATGTCTTTGGTAAATTCGATCCAATTCCAAATGCAAAAACGGACACCAATAATCATGGACCATTTAGCACCGACAATATCGGGATGAATTATGATTATCCGGATGNTTCTTATGAGGAGAGAAAAGCGATCGTCATGGAACACGAGAAGTATCAAAAGGGATATTTTTATTTTTTGAGCAACGATTCGAGGGTGCCCGAAGAAGTCCGTGAACGTATGAATCGCTGGGGCTTGGCTAAGGATGAATTTAGAGATAACGGACACTGGCCACATCAAATATATGTTCGGGAAGCTCGCCGAATGATCGGAGATTTTGTAATGACCGAAAGTCATCTCCGCGGAAAAAAAGAAACTCCACATTCCGTGGGGATGGGGTCCTACAATATGGATTCGCACAATGTCCAAAGATATGTGGCCAAAGACGAAAAGGGCCGAGCCTATGTTCTTAATGAGGGAGACATTCAGGTTAATCCNGGAGGACCCTACCAAATCTCATACGATTCTTTGGTCCCTAAGCGTGGAGAATGCTCCAATTTAATCGTCCCAGTTTGCATCTCTTCATCTCATATTGCTTTTGGGTCCATCCGGATGGAACCGGTCTTTATGATTTTGGGGCAGTCAGCAGCGACGGCTGCAGTGCTATCGATCAATGAAAATGTGGGTGTCCAATCTTTGGCTTATGAAATTTTAGAAAGACGTTTGCTTGCAGATGGACAAATTCTCGATTTGGAAAAAAACAATATCATTAGTCAGGGCTTAGGGATCGATCCCACATCATTGGACGGGGTTGTGGTGGATGATGAGCAGATCAAATTTAGTGGAGAATGGGTAAGGAGTTCGTCATTACGGCCTTTTGTCGGTACCTGTTATTTTCATGACGGAAANACTGGGAAAGGTATGAGAACGGCAAAGTTTCCTTTCTCCGTCAAGAAAGAGGGTTTGCATGANGTCCGTGTTTCCTTCCTTCCGCATGGGAATCGTGCCGGAAAAGTTAAATANGAGATTCTCACTGCGAAGAAGACTGAATCAGTTATGATTGATCAAAGGCACAAAAGTGATGGGGNTAATCTATGGCATTCTTTGGGTTCTTATCAATTTGATGCAGGGCAGGAGTATTTTATAGAAGTTTCCAACGAAGATACTGAGGGTTTTGTTATCGTTGATTCTGCCCGAATTATTCCATTGGTGCCTTAAATANATATCTCAGAAGAAAGTAGTTTGAAACTTTTCTTCNTTATTTTCGTTCAANTAAAGTATGTCCCAAATCCTTTCTTTATTCAATTTGACGATGCAACAAGATTGTTTCGGGTTGAATGAAACTACTCCCAAACTGGCAACGGGCATGGATAGGGATATTCAGTTACTGAAAGAAATTGCAAAGGGAGATGGCGAGGCTTTTAGTNAATTTATNGGTAAATGGAAAAAGCCAATTTATGCTTTTTTNCTTCGTTCGCTTTTTAATCATGCGGATGCTGAGGATTTGACTCAGTCATTTTTCTANCGAATTTTTAGGGCAGCAGGAAGTTTTAAGCCAAAAGCAAANGTTTCTACATGGTTATTTACCATTGCCCGAAATCTTTTGATTGATCATTTAAAAAAATGTTCAAGAAGACCAAAGGAGGCGATGCTGCCCGAATTTGAAATTGCGGATGAAGGAAATTCTAATGTTGATGAATGGCACGAAATTTTGAGCAATGAATTAAAGAAATTACCGGAAAATCACAGGACCGCTTTGCTTTTACGTGTTCAACAGGAATGGAGTTATCAAGAAATTGCGGAGATAATGAAAGCAAGTGATTCCAATGTTAAAACTTGGATTTACCGAGCACGAACTGTGCTCAAGAAAGTAATCAAACCACAGATTTAAAGATGAAAGAAAATCCCGAGAACAGAGATGAGAAAATTGAAAAGTTTCTAAAATGCGAAGATGAATTGAAAAAGTTGGCCATCGATGAAAATGTGCTGGCGAACCAGATTAAATCGAGAGCAAGAGTATCAAGACTATTCTCAATCGTTATCAGTTTCAGTCTTCCGCTTGCTGCATGTCTAGCCACTATCTATCTTTGGCATAATCATACAAATGACAATCATGCTGATTTTGAAAGCCTGCAAGTCGTAAATTCAACAGAGGTCCAAAGCGAAAATCTATCCGGGAAGATAAGTGAAGTAGAAGTTCTGAACGACTGGTTGATTGCTTCTGAAGGACTTACAAATATCACCCTGGCCAATTACGAAAGTAGTTATGAGCTACTTTTATCCCTGGAAACTATTTCACTGCCATGAGACTTTATTTACTTTACCTAAGCTATTCTTTTTTACTGCTTTTACCTTCTTGGCAACATCGGATTCACGGAGAAGACTCCAGGCAGAATGGGGTCTCACGGGAGTTTTTAAAAAATGTGGGTAAGAAGAGGCAAGGTCGCCCGCCAAAAGTCGGGGAAGAAGAGATCAGAATGTTGAGGAGACTATTGGAAATGCCACCTGCACGCTTAAGGATGCTTCGTAAAACGATCGAACGCATGGAGAATTATTCTGAGGAGGAACGGGAAGAGATGAAAAAGAAACTAGCAAAGTTTCAATCTAGCAATTCCGGAGAGCGAAGTCAGGCGATGGATTCATTGTTGAGACGCCATGCACTCTTGAAAAGCCACTGGTCTAAGGTTTCTTCAGAGCGCCGTGCGATGGAAATTAAAAAGTTAAACTCTATGTCTCACCAAGAAAGGCGAAAGTTTTTTGACGACCTCAACCGAACTTTTGATTCGGATACTGACAACCCCAAACCGGTCAACTAAAGATTGATCGCGAGTGTCCATTTAAAAAACCTAACTTTTTATAATTTGATCTTGCCTCGATGGTGGGTTGTAGAATGTGATAAATATTCGCTAATTTATGAAATCTACCAACTTTAAAAAAACTTTCACCTATTCACGTCGTTCCTTTGTTGGAGCAGCCGCGGCTTCGGCATTTTCCTTTAGCTTTCTACCAAGTCGGGTTTTCGGAGCCAACCAACGATTACAGGTTGCCGGAATTGGTGTTGGTGGAAAGGGAAAAGGAGATTTTGATGGTTTAGCAATGCATGGCGATGTGATTGCCGCCTGTGATGTGGATGCCCGCAGGTTGGATGTATCGGTGCGCAAGCATCCGGATGCGGTCAAATTTAGCGATTTTCGAGAGATGATCAGCCAAATGGGTGATAAAATCGATGTGATGAATGTGAGCACGGCTGATCATACCCACGCACCGGCTGCAATGATGGGAATGAGATGGGGGATTCATGTGTATGTACAAAAGCCATTGACCCATACCGTTTGGGAAGCTCGTCAGTTAGCCACCATTGCTCGTGAAGAAAAGATTTGTACNCAGATGGGAAACCAGGGAACCGCGTCTGATGGATTACGAGAAGGTGCAGAGTTTATTCGGGCAGGTGGTCTTGGTAAAGTGAAAGAAATCCATGCATGGACCAATCGTCCGGTATGGCCTCAGGCTCCGACCGTCATTGAAAGGCCTGCTGAAGTGATGGCTGTCCCTGATCATCTCGACTGGAATTCTTTTATCGGGCCAGCCCCTATGCGGCCTTATCACTCTTCTTACACTCCTTTCAAATGGCGTGGCTGGTGGGATTATGGAACAGGAGCTCTTGGAGATATGGCCTGCCATACGACCAATCTTGCTTTTATGGGATGTGAATTGACACAGCCTACCACGGTCGAATCGGTGAACACAGGACCAATCAACGCCGAAACCTTTCCATCATGGGCCAGTGTGAACTTGGATTTTCCTAAGACCGATAAGCGTGGACCTATTAAGTTCTACTGGTACGAAGGTAAGGTCGGAAACAATGGAAAAGACAACAAGGGAATAAAAAATCTTCCCCCGATGGAATATTTCCATGGAGAAAATCCCAAAAACAGTGGGCTGCTCATTATTGGAACGGACGGAACAATGTATTCTCCCAATGACTATGGTTCGGACTGGAAGGTTTATCAGGGCGGGAAGTGGCATAGTAAGGCTGAGGTTGATAAACCAGAACCAACTCTTCCAAGAAATGGACGGGGAGATAATGGAATGAAGGAAGAACTGGTAAAAGCGATTCGTGAGGGTAAGCCTGAAATTGCTATGTCCAATTTTAACTATGCCGGGAACCTGACTGAAGCAATTTTGCTCGGAAATGTAGCGATGCGTGCCGGTGGGAAATTTACCTGGGATGCAAAGAATTTGAAAACCAACCGTAAGGATACTGATAAACTAATCAGTAAGGTGTACCGTGCNGGGTGGGAAGTAGATCCCGCCTGAGATTGTAAATTATATTTTAAACAAAAAGAGCCCTCTGGATTTAGCAGGGGGCTNTTTTATTCACTTGAATAATGGGTGTAATATAGATTTGTGACGGCTTGAGTTCCTTTTTAATCTAAAGACTTTATGAAATCATTCCCTTTCCATATAGTTAATGCATTCGGTGTTGGTCCCCAATCNGGAAATCCTGCAGGGGTTTGTATTTTAGACGAGTGGCTCTCAACCAAAGAACTTCAGGGAATGGCACAACAATTAAATTTGCCTGAAACAGCTTTTCTTATTCCGGCAAAGAACCAGACTTGGTCCATTCGTTGGTTCACTGTTAAACAAGAAATTAATCTTTGCGGACATGCCACCCTGGCCGCTGCACATTGTCTCTTTGAACATGGTTACCAGGAAAGCAACCAACACCTCAGTTTCCGTTCGAAGAGTGGCCTGCTTGAATCCAAGCGGCACAAGGATGGCACGATTGAAATTTTTCTTCCCTCAATCTCCTATACCCCCGGTATCCTATCCACCAATCTAGTGGAGGGGCTCGGGGCTTATCCAGAAGGGGTATGGACAGGAGATAATTATTTGTGCCTTTTTGATTCAAGTGACAATTTAAAATCCCTTTATCCCGATTTCGCGACCCTTCTATCTCTCCGGGGGGGGCAGGGGGTCATTGCCACTGCAGTCGATGACTCTGGTGAGTATGATTTTGTGTCGAGATATTTTGCACCCCGTGTTGGCATTAATGAAGATCATGCTACCGGGTCCGCTCATTGTATGTTGGTGCCTTTTTGGGCGAGAAAACTGGGAAAGTCGAAATTGTTTGCCCAACAAGCCTCTCTTCGTGGTGGGCAATTCTGGTGTGAAGATTTAAATGAAAAGGTTTCCCTGCGGGGGCTAGCAGATTTATTTCTCACCGGTGAGTTGACCTTTTGAAAAAATCTTAACCTCTNCAAACACNNTAAGNNNTTTTTC
>NHCX01000073.1:0-1259 GCA_002168015.1 Verrucomicrobia bacterium TMED44 | reverse complement strand
CNGATATGTTGGTCANAAANTTGNGNGNNGAATACTTTNTACNTTTTCTTCCCTTCAATCACCCGGGGGCCTTTTCTTTATCCAGCCCAACCTAGAGTAATTTATTTTAAATGTTTCCTCGTTGTTACTTGTATACTTTCTCATCCGATACAAAATAAATAGTATGCAGATTTACTTTAAGTCTATCTTCGGACACTGGATCCTTTTCGTGGGTTTGTCTCTTTATGGGGAAAAGGAAATGAAGTCCATAAGCTTCCACCAAGAGATAAAGCCGATCTTTCAGGCCAACTGCAATGGATGTCACCAACCAGCCAAGCAAAAAGGTGACTATTTGATGACCGATTTTGCTACTTTGATTGAAGGTGGGGAGACAGGTAAACCTGGAATTATACCGGGTAAGCCACAAGAGAGCTATTTATTGAGTCAAATCAAACTTGATTCTTCAGGGAATGCAGAAATGCCCAAGGGCAAGAATACTAAGCCTCTTCATGAAGTTGAAATTTCCAAGATTGAACAGTGGATCAAAGAAGGTGCCCTTGACGATTCTCCAGAAGGTGACGGCAGCCTTTTTACCATGGATATAAAACCAATCTATCAAAAATTACCTTTGATTCGTACCTTGTCCTACTCTCCTGACGGAAAGCTCTTGGCACAAAATGGATTTCATGAAGTTCTGATTGCTGACAGTACGGGTGGTAAAGTGGTTTCCAGACTGGTCGGATTGTCAGAACGAATTGAATCGATTGCCTTTTCTCCTGACGGAAAAAAAGTGGCAGTAGCCGGGGGGAAACCGGGTGCTATGGGAGAGGTTCAGATTTGGGACTGGGAACGAGAGAAGTTATTGCTTTCTCACTCCGTTACCTACGATACTCTTTACGGGGTTTCTTGGTCGCCTGATGGGAAAACGGTAGCATTTGGTGCAAGCGATACTGCTGTAAGAATTATAGACTCTGAGGATGGAAAACCTATTCTGTATATGGCAGGGCATGATGATTGGGTACGCGGTACGGTTTTTACTGCAGATGGGAAATCTATTTTTTCTGTCAGTCGCGATAAGACCGTTAAGCAGACGGATGTGGACACAGAGAGATTTATCGGAAATGTCACAACCCATACCCCAGGAGTCCTGAATGGCGGACAAAATTCAATTGCTGTACGCCCAGGAAAAACGGAACTGTTGGTGGGCGGCGCGGATGGAAAGGCTAAATTATTCCGGCAGGCGACCAAGGCTGCCCCTGCCGGGGGAGGGAACCCGAATC
>NHCX01000072.1 GCA_002168015.1 Verrucomicrobia bacterium TMED44 | reverse complement strand
GTGGAGAAAATGCCAGGACTCCAAACCTTGACCGCTTGGCAGGAGATGGGCTCACTTTCAATCAGGCTTATGTATCCTCTTCCATGTGCCAACCCTGCCGGGCAGAATTGTATTCCGGATTATATCCGATGGGAAACGGATGTGCATGGAATCACTCGGGTTGTCGACCGGGAATAACCGGGATGCCCCAGGTTCTCAAGCAACAGGGCTATCGTGTGGGACTGGCAGGAAAGACCCATATTCGACCGGCAACTGTTTTTCCCTTCGAGAAAGTGGAGGGATTTGATCAGAACTGTGTGCGTAATCCGACCCTTGTTCATGATCTTGGTCCGGCCCGAAAGTTTATGGAACGGAAAAGAGATGAGCCCTTCTGTCTGGTGATCGCATTGACTGAGCCCCATGTTCCGTGGGTGATGGGGGATGCCTCGCAATACCCGCCCAAAAAACTCAAACTTCCACCCAACATTGCGGATACTCCGAGGACGAGGGAAGACTTTTCAAAATACCTGGCGGAGATTACTTACATGGACGGTCAGGTCGGAGAAATACTCGATTCATTGGATAAGAGTGGCAAGACAGATGAAACACTAGTGCTCTTTAGTTCAGAACAGGGTTCCCAGTTTCCCGGATGTAAATGGACAACCTGGAATACGGGCTTGCATACGGCTTTGATTGCCCGTTGGCCAGAGAAAATAAAGGCTGGGAAAAGAACGGATGCGTTGGTTCAATATGCAGATATCTTACCCACCCTTCTAGAGTTTGCAGGGGCGGAGGCAGAAGAGATGGATGGGGCGAGCTTTGCTTCTGTGCTCACTGGCAAACTGAATTCACATCGGGAGTATGTTTATGGAATGCACAATAATTTTCCCGAGGGCCCGCCTTATCCCACGCGGACCATTTCGGATGGTACGCATCGTCTCATTCTTAATCTTACTCCCGGTGAACTTTTCATTGAAAAGCACCTCATGGGTCTAAAGGGGAATGCGGTGCTGAATAATCCGTACTGGGCCACCTGGGTCCGGGATTCCTGGCAAAAACCTGAGATTTATAATTTGGTGAAGCGGTACCAGAGTCGTCCACCGCTCAGCTTTTATAATTCTCACAAAGATCCTTATGAAATGTATGACCTTGCCAGTGGCTCGGACTATCAAATCAGGATTAAGCAGATGAGGAAAGAATTGGAGGCGTGGATGAAAAGAGAGGGGGATCCAGGGATTTTATTGGATTCGCGGGAGGCACATCAGGCCGCCAAAGCCGGAAAGCATCTTTTTTAATAAATAATTGAACGATGAAAAGTTTTCATACATCTAAGGGGAAAAGATTGGCAAAATAAAATATGAATAAATATATAGTAGTTCCCCTATCCGTGGTGGTTGGGCTCATAGGAGCGGCCACTATTATTTCCAAGCCCTGGGTCACGATCCAGCATGCCGAACCGATCATGGTCAAGGGGTATGCGGAACGGGAGGTGACCGCAGATCAGGGAAGCCTGACGGTGAAGATTTCTGAAAAAGGGGCTGATAATGGAGAAGCGTACCAAAATGCGGGAGAATCGCTTAAGACTGTCCGTGAACTTGTAACTCAGGTACTGGGAGAAGATGTGGAAATGGTTGAACTGTCTTCCTCCCTGAGTGAGACCAAGAAGTTAAACGAAAAAGGAAACCGTACCAACGAGGTTGAATATGTGACCGCCACCCGAAGTTTACGGGTCAATTCCCCAAATGTGGAAGATTTGGAAAGCCTGTCCCGCAAATTATACGATTTAAACGGGAAAGGCATACGGTTGACCTTAAACGGTCCGGAATTTTTTGTTTCGCAATTGGACGAGGTGAAAATCGACCTCATGCAAAGGGCGACGAAAAATGGGCGTGACCGGGCGGAGATTATGGCAAAAAGTTCGGGTGAAAAATTGGGATCTCTGGTTTCGGCCAGGCAGGGAGTCATTCAAATAACTAAGCCCAATTCGACCCGTACATCCAGTTATGGAATTTATGATACCGAGACGATTGAGAAAGTGGTCAAGCTNGTGGTCACCCTNGAGTTTAAGATAGGCAAGTNANGNTATTTGNTTNNANGCTCNCTTGATAAGNTCGGCTNGGGNTTGGNTTTAAATTTGCCTTTGGGAGGAATTTNCCTCTCTTTATTTNGTTTTGCCAATCATGAANAACTTTANNNTTCTNAATCTCGCNCTNNCTTGCGTTTANTTTTTGCCTNTCNCANTTNCTNNCCGGANNGGATAAACCGCTCAACCTGCTTTTGATCACAGTGGATGACATGAGTTGTGATTCTGTGGGAGTNTANGGATGTAANCTCGANGGCACGACTCCNACNATGGACCGNCTTGCTTCNCAGTCGCTCCGTTTCGAACATGCCCATGTGACGGTGGGAAACTGCAACCCTTGTCGGAATGTGATGTTTTCCGGGTTGATCTCCCACAACAACAAGGTGGAGGGATTTTATAAAGTAACTGATCCCGGCTGGCCTCACATGGTTGATTTGCTCAAAGAGCAGGGGTACTATGCGGGAATCCATGGAAAGGTCAGTCACTCCAGTCCCTATCAACCCTATGCATGGGATGACGACCTGACCATTTCACCTGCTGGAAAAAAGGCTCACATCAAGGATGCTAAGGCCTATGGCGAATCGACAACTCGGGGGATTGAGACGGCCAGGAAGGAGGGGAAACCCTTCTTTTTGTCGATTAATATTTCCGACCCGCACAAACCTTTCTGGTCAGTGGTGCGGGGTGGGGGCGAAGATCCTTACATACCGAGCCGGATTTTCAGTCCCAAAGAGGTACCGGTGCCCGGATTTCTATTTGAAGATCCGGAGGTACGAGAAGAACTCGCTCTTTATTACAGCAGTGTGCGTAGGGCGGATGATTGTCTAAATGAGGTCCTGAAAGCGTTGAAGCAAAGTGGAGAGTGGGAGAATACAATGCTGATCTTTTTATCCGATCACGGGATGCCCTTACCTTTTGCCAAGACTCAGCTCTATCATCACAGTACCCGTACTCCATTGATGGTTCGAATTCCTGGGGTCACCGAGAATGGAAAGGTGGAAAAACGGCATATGGTATCCGTGGTCGATTTATTGCCCACGGTTCTTGAAACCCTGGGCATCGACCGGCCCGCCCGGCTGGACGGGCGTTCCTTTTATCCCGCCCTGCGGGGTNAAAAAATGGAGGGCTGGGATTATATCATCAAGCAATACCACGAGAACTCCGGCCGTTCCCGCGATCCGATGCGGGCGATTCANACNAAGACTCATCTGTACCTCTTCAATCCCTGGTCAAATGGGGAGAGAATCTTTGCGACCGCCACCAATGGAACGGTGACCTGCAAACGAATGATTGCCCTGGCGGAAGAAGACGAGCGAATGAACGACAGACTCCAACTCTACCGCTTTCGGGTACCGGAGGAATTGTATCAGGTCCGGAAGGACCCGAACTGTCTGGAAAATTTGATTGATTATCCGAACCAGGAAAAAACTAGGGTTCAGTTGCAGCAAATGCTGGAGGATTGGATGGTGAAGACCGGAGATCCTATCCTTGAATGTTTTCAGAAAAGGGATGAGCCTGAATTTGTCGAAGCCTATGTGCAAAAACTGGAAGCGGAAGCCAATGCCAGAAGGAAGGCTGAAAGAGCGAAAACCAAACCCAATCCCAAAAATAAATAAAAATCCCCGGCTGTCTACCACTGAAATATGAAATNCTTGTCTTTNNNTTTTTTCCTGTTTTTTGTNTTCCTGTCCGTTTCTGCGGATACCCAGGCGAAGCATTTGTTCATCCTCTCCGGGCAGTCGAATATGCAGGGGCACCGTCCCGACGAGGCATTCACTCCGATGGTCGAAAAAGCCCTGGGGAAAGACCGGGTGATCATCATTCAGGATGCGCTTGGTGGACAGCCGATCCACCGATGGTGGAAAGAATGGAAAGATCCTCAAGGCGAAAAGCCAAATCAATGCGGTGATCTATATGATCGTTTACTGGGAAAGGTGAAACCTGCGATTCAGGGAGAAAAACTGGTCAGTGTTACTTTCGTTTGGATGCAGGGTGAACGGGATGCCAAAATGGGGTGGGGGAAGCTCTATGAAGAAGCCCTGCTCGGTCTCCATGGACAACTGGCCAAGGATTTGAAATGGAAGAAGAATGATCTGGGGTTTGTCATTGGGCGGCTCAGTGATTTTGATATGAGCAATAAACGCTACTCTCATTGGACGATGGTTCGGGATGTGCAGGAGCGTGTGGCGAATTCGAATAAGAATTTCTTCCTTGTGAATACGGACGATCTGAATGACGGGCTTAGTCGAAAAGGAAAAAAGATTAAGGACGATCTTCATTATTCAGCCGAAGGGTACAAAGAATTGGGCAGGCGTTTTGCGAAGGCTTGTCTTAAGGTTGCAAATCAAAAATAAGCACCATGAGACTTAAGCTAATTCTCTTTTCCTTTTTCCCTCTGCTTTGCGGAATAAGTAAGGTGAAGTTACCCGGAATTTTCACGGACAACCTCGTGTTTCAGCAACAAAGCGGGAACCCGGTGTGGGGTTGGGCAGAACCGGGGGAAGAAGTGACAGTCTTAACGAGTTGGGGAACCAAGGATTCGGCGACTGCGGGTAAAGATGGAAAATGGATGATCATTACCTACACCACTGGTGCTGGAACCGGGCACGAGGTCACCATCAGCGGAGAGAATGAAATTGTGTTAAAGAATGTCGCCTTGGGTGAGGTTTGGCTCTGTGCCGGACAGTCCAATATGGGCTGGTCGGTAGCAAACTCGTTTGAGGCAGAAGGGGAAGCAGAAGTGAATCTACCTGATTTCCGGATTTTCCGTTCCGCCCGTGAGCACTGGCACGAACCGCTTGAGGAAAATCGCGACCGGTTAGCCAGTTGGAAGCCCTGTAATCCGAAGTCGGCGGCTGAGACCTCAGCGGTTGCCTATTATTTTGGGAAGACACTTCAACAAAAACTGGGCGTTCCCGTGGGCATTATTCAAAGAGCGTACGCCGGGACTCCCATTGAGGGCTGGATGCCCTGGAACATCCAAAGGGATGACCCGAGAGCCCAGGCACACAAGCAGGGATTGGATGATTCGGCCAATCGAATGTTGGCGAGGGGAGAAACCAGGCAAAAGGCATTGGATGGATTTCAAAAGGAACTGGCAGAATATAATGATAAGATCGACCAGGGAGAAACCATGAAAAATGCCTTTCGTTCCCTTTCGCCCCCTATTATTACCAAGCCCGCCAACCTAGGGCATCAATATCCCGGCAATATTTTTAATGCGATGATTGCACCCGTTTGTCCCTACGCCATCCAGGGTATTATATGGTATCAGGGCGAGAGGAACGCCAAGAATAGTCCACAGGCTGAGCACTATCGTAATCAACTCAAACAAATGATTGGGTACTACCGAAACTTGTGGCATGGAAAATCATGGGGTGCGGTGAGTGATGGATTTTCAGTGTATTTTACCCAGTTGCCCAGTTGGAATCCTCCGCAATCCAAGCCTGTGGAAGGAATGGAGTCACCCTGGGTCGTCAGTCGGGAAAGCATGAGGCAGGTTACCAAAGAGCTGTATAATACCGGAATGGCGGTAACGATCGATACGGGCGATGCAATTCTTCTGCATCCCAAAAACAAGAAACCGATTGGGGTCAGGCATGCCTACCTGGCTCTCGGAAAAACCTACGGCTTGCCTCTGGTGCATGAAGGCCCGGTTTTTTCTGGATTCAAGACTGATGGAAATAGGATGAGATTGAGTTTTGCATCCACGGGTTCAGGTTTAACCGGCGGAAGCGATAAACCTTTGGATTCTTTCGCAATAGCGGGAAAGGATCGCCAATGGTATTGGGCGAAAGCGAAAATCGATGGAGATTCCATTCTACTGTCTTCCCCCAAAGTGAAGCAGCCCGTGGCTGCCCGTTATGCCTGGGCCATGAATCCTTCCCAAAGAAACCTACTTTACAATCAGGATGGTTTTCCTGCATCTCCTTTTCGGACCGATGACTGGCCGCTCTACGATCCAAAGGCAGAATTGGTAGAAGTTACCAAGCCGGAAAAACCGAAACGATATGAGGCCAAAGACTGGTCGCGACCGATTTTAAAATAGAGATGTACAAATTTTTCCTTTTCTGTCACTTCCCCCTTTATCTCTTATTTGGGGCAAGTCCCAATGTCATCATCATCCAGACGGATGAGCATAATTTGCGTACCCTCGGCTGCTACCGTGAGCAAATGAGACCGGAGCAGGCCTTCGTCTGGGGCAAAGACAATAAGGTGGACACGCCCCACATCGATTCCCTTGCCAGAGATGGATTGCTTTGCACCAATTACTTCGCGTCTTCACCGGTTTGCACACCTTCCCGGGCCTCCTGGGTATCCGGGCTTTATCCTCAGGCCACCGGTTCTCCGAGTAACAATCTGCCCCTGAATGATTCCATCGTTACTTTTGCCGAGGTGTTACGCAAGCGGGGCTATGCCACCTCCTACCTGGGAAAGTGGCATTTGGATGGGGGTGCGAAGCCGGGCTGGGCTCCGGCGCGAAAATTCGGATTTTCCGATAACCGTTTCATGTTCAATCGNGGCCATTGGAAAAAATTNGAAATGACCAAGAATGGTCCNCAGGTGGCCGCCCGCAAAAAAGGCGGGCCCAGCTACGACCTGGACGGNGCNGATGATNAAAGNTTTGCCACTGATTGGTTGGTCGACCGTACTCTGGAAATCCTCGAGCGTGATAAAAAGAAACCTTTTTGTCTGATGCTCGCACTTCCCGATCCACATGGGCCCAACACGGTGCGGGCACCCTATGACACCATGTATGACCACCTGACTTTTCAGCAACCCGTGACGATGCGCAAGGTTCTGGCCGCCTTGCAGAACCGGCCGGGGTGGGTGACTGGATCCAATGCAGTGAAAAAGCTAAGCCAGTCCACCCTGTCCAAGTATTTTGGGATGGTACGTTGCATCGATGATAATGTGGGGAAAATTCTCCGCTTTCTTGAGGAAAATCAACTTACTGAGGATACGATCGTCGTATTTACATCGGATCATGGCGATATGATGTGCGAGCATTGCCGGATGAATAAAGGACTTCCCTACAAGACATCCGTGGGCATCCCCTTTGTTTTGCGCTACCCGGCCAAGGTTCCTGCGGGCAAAGTAATTCACACAGCTTACACGACAGTTGACTTCTTCCCCACCCTGATGGGACTGATGGGAATTGAAGACGGCTTACCGGAGATGCATGGACTGAATGCCTCGATTGCCTACACCAATAAGAAAATGGAAGTTGCCAAGGACCGTATCGTTTATGTCCGACACTCGGGAGGTGCCTGGGTGGCTGCCTTTGATCGCCGTTACAAGCTTGTGATCTCGGGCCTGGATCAGCCCTGGCTCTATGACCTGGAAAAGGATCCGGATGAACTTGTGAACTATTTTGGCCGTGACGGGTACAAAGAGCCTTTTCAGCGTTTGAAAAAGGAGCTGCTCATTCAGATGAAAAAATTCAAGGAACCTGCCCTGACAGAGAAAAAACTGCGTTTCCAATAGCACAAAGTGTTCTTTTGCTTGGATTTCCGTGGGGAAATCCTTCATGCTTACTCATTATGGATAAGAAGGACATCGTGGAGGTTTTGGAACGCATCGGGACGATGATGGAAATTAAAGGGGAGAACCCCTTTAAAATCCGTGCATATTCGGCAGGGGCTCGAACTTTGCAAACTATGGAGGAGGACCTGGGAGATGTCATTGAAGAGGGCAGGTTGGGGGATATCCCGGGGATTGGAAAAGCACTGACTGAAAAGATTGAGACCCTCTACGCCACGGGCGAACTGGAATTTTATAATAAACTTGTGGCATCTGTGCCCTCCGGATTGATGGATATGCTCGATATTCCAGGTCTTGGAGGTAAGAAGATCAAAGTCCTTCACGAGAAATTGGATGTGGATTCCATTGAAACTCTGACTGTTGCCTGTCAGGAAGGTAGGGTTGCGGAACTCAAGGGATTCGGAAAAAAGACCGAGGAGAAAATCCTCTCNGGAATCAAAAACCGTGAAGCCTATGCTGCCCGTCATCTCTGGTGGGATGCCCAATCCATGGTGAAAAAGATTTTGCCGGGACTGGAAGAGTTGCCGGAAGTCGAACGGGTGGAAGCGGCGGGTAGTTTTCGCCGGGGGATGGAGACGGTGGGCGATCTTGATTTTCTGGTGGCATCCTCCAATCCCACTCCGATCATGGACTGGTTTACCTCCATGGATGGAATTGTCGAAGTTACCGCCCATGGGGAGACCAAATCGAGTGTAAGGTTCGAGGGTGGCATGCAGGCAGATTTACGGGTGGTGCCTTCGGAACAGTTTTATTTTGCCCTGCATCATTTTACCGGATCCAAGGATCATAATGTCAGAATGCGCCAGAAGGCACTTTCTCTGGGACTCAGTCTTAGTGAATGGGGACTGCGTCCGGAAGAGGAGAAAGATTCCTCCCGCAAGGCAGGACCCGTGGAGGCAAATTCAGAGGAGGATATTTTTAAGGCGTTGGGACTGCAGTATGTTCCGCCGTCTCTCCGTGAAGGTATGGGGGAAGTGGAAGCAGCCGAACG